>CAZORO010000118.1:4317-11882 GCA_964581845.1 uncultured bacterium | reverse complement strand
CCGCCCCGCGTGTCAGATCGAGATCCGCCACGGCTACCTGAAGCAGGTTGGACTTGTCCTGCGCGGTCACCACCAGGCTTTCACGCGCTCTGGCCGAAGTTTCGGGCTGCATAAACCGGTCGGAAAACCTTCTGACGGCTCGTTTGGGCGCCTGGGCATCCGCGAAATCACACAGTAGGCAGAGAAGTAACCCCACATACAAGCTGAATACCTTAAGTCTATGCGAGAAACCACTTTCGACGATCACCGTTTCATTCGACGACGAAGTCACAATTCACCCCCAGATCGCTTGTCCCCAGCGGTAGAGGATCGATCGGACGTGAGTTCTCCACCGCTTTGATCGCGGCCCGGTCGATCCCTTTGTGTCCAGAGCTCTTGACAATCTCGATATCCACAATATCCCCATCCTTGAGGATCTTGAATCCAATTACAGCGGTCCGTTTCCCACCCTCGCGAGTCGATCGGGGCGGGTGGAAATTCTCCTGGAGCAGATTCTGTAAACGCCCCAAATAAGCCATATCTCCAAAGGGCACAGCGGTTCGCAACCCATTGCCTTCTCCTTCGGTTCCGATACCTATTCCAGTGCCCCCAGGGACTCCTTTCCGTTTCACTGGAACAGGGGAAACCGGACCCGCCTTCTCCGCATTCTGGATCGCCGCCACCGCTTCCTTCATCGCCTTGGCGATGGCTGTTTTGGTTAGATCCGGTGTCGGCGAGTGAGTTGGCCTCACAGTCTGGGTTGGTTTGGCTGTATCGGTCGGCTTGGCCGTGGGTTTCGGGGTTGCGGTTGGTTTGGCGGTATTGGTCGGTTTCTTGGTCGGTTTGGAGGTCGGCGTACTGGTCGCGGGGATTGGTGTATCGGTTGGCGGTACTAAAGTGGGTGAGACAGTCGGTGTGGGCGTTGACTCCAAGGGAGTTGGAGTCAAAGTTGGAGTCGCCGATGGTTTGCGGGTCTTGGAAGGAGTCTGGGTGGGTGTGGGAGTGGATGTGGGCGCCAACTCGCCGACAATGGATCGGTAATTTGTGGGATCGGGAGTGGGTGTCTTCTCCGCGGTCGGCTCTGGGGTCGGCTCCTCCTCGGTCACTTCCTCCTCCGGGGGTGGCAGGAAGACCACATTGATGGGTGGTGGTGAGGACTCCTGCTCTCGAATAAACAGCAAGGGCAGGAAATAAAGGCCCGTGAACACCACGACATGGAGAATCGCCGATATGAAAAAATATCGCTTCATCTTCTCTTGCTTCCATTATACCACTGGATGAAAGGCTGGAGTGGAGGCTATGGCCTTACGGTTAAAACCGAGACTCAAGTCTCCTTTCCAAATTCCCTTCCTCTCCCCTCTCCTCATGTCCCCAATTTGATTTGGACCAGCTCCACACCGATTGAATTCACTCCTGCGGCGCGAATTTCCCCCCACAGCTCCACCAGGAAGCCATAGGAGAGGGCCTGATCAGCGCGCACCTGCACCGGAACCTCGCCATACTGTTGACGAAGATCCCGGATCATCTGTTCCACAGAGCCCAAAACCACTTCGGTGTGGTTGATTCGGATACTTTGTTGTTTATCACATTCCACTAGGATGACCTTATCATCCGAGGAGATCTTGTCGGCCACACGCGACTTGGGCAGTTCGATCTCCAATCCTTGTTTGAGCATGGGCGCCACAATCATAAACACCACCAAGAGGGTCATTGTTACATCCACCAGGTTGGTAATGTTGATCTCAGCCTTGGGCATCTCCCTAGTGCGTTTTCTATGGGTCATCCCGGATTACCTGCGCGTGACATGTCGTGGCTGGAAGGTCCGGGGAGGGGGATCCTCCACCTGCTCCTCACGCCGGGGTTCCGCGCGGCTCTCCTGCCGCAACTGGTGCCGTACGAGGATGTTAGAGATCATGCTGGCCAGGTTTTCCAGCAATGAAACCATTCGATTCGTACGCACAAGAAAAAGATTGTAGGCAACGGCGGCAGGCATGGCCGCAAGGAGACCAAAAACCGTGGTAACCAAAGCGGCAGAAATGCCTGGGGCAATATCCTTGATGGATGGAGTTGCTGATCGATCCATGGTCTGGAAAACATCCAGAATTCCCCACACAGTGCCGAGCAGTCCCATGAGCGGGCTGATGGAGGCAGTCATGGTTAGAATCGACAACCCTTTATGGAGTTGCATCTCTGTTTCGGTAATGGAACGGTCCGAGGATCTTTCGACTCCCTCCACAACCTCCGCTCGAATCACGGCCACATTCGACTCTCGGGGGGCGAGGAGATGGATCTCCCTGTAGCAGGCCTGGAACAACCTAGCGGCAGGGTTCCGGTCGTTATCCCTGGTTTGTTCGTAAAGTGCATCAAGGTTGCCACCCAAGTGGTCAAAGAGCTGCTGGAAGCGTTCGAGATCTTTCTCGCTCCGGCGATATTGGCGTGATTTGAACAATATGATTCCCCAGGAAAGGATGGATCCTCCGATAATAACAAGGACAATGATCCGTCCCGCCCAGCTCGACTGAAGATATCCAGTTAACAGTGTGTCCATTCGTTCTCTTCTTGTTCTCGTTGTTCTACCATGCAAACCATCTGGAAGGTATCAAGGGTGAAAATGCATGGGGAGTCCTTCCAGTAGCAGGAGGTATTTCCCCTTAGGGGATCAAAATGGTTTGCCCCATTTTGATCCCTTTAGGGTCCTCGATCTGATTTAACCTCTGGATTTCCTCCTGCGAAACCCCAAACTTCCTGGCGATTGTGGAAAGGGTGTCACGCGGCTTTACTTGATATCTTTTGGTGCCGGTGGCACTAGCGACCAAAGTCCGCTTTTCCTCTTTCTTGGTGGAGGAAGGGGTGGCCACGGGTGTTGATGATGGAGCTGGGTCATTTTTTGCGGCAAAGGTGGCGGGAGGATCCTCGACGGTGGTCGAGGAGACTTGGTTATGGCCTGTCTCTGTTTCGCCTGAACTATCCCCGCCGAATTCCTCCTTCAGCAAGGAGATCAGGTTTTTGGTCTCGGAACGCATGCTCTCAAAGGTGCTTCTGAGTTCATCCACCTCTCTCTGCATAGCCTGAGTCTTGCGGTTGTTCTCGGCCACCTGGCGTTCAAGACTGTTCAGCTTAGCTTTGTCGACCGTGCCACCACCCACAGGAGCGGGGGGAGCGGTCTTGAGATCCGCATAGTTCTGCCGGAGAGTGTTGACTTCCTCGGCCAAGTCACTTTGTTGGAGGGTGACTTGATTCAGCCGGTCCTCCAATTGGAGAACAGCGCCTTGAGCGGGCGCTGCCTTGGTCGAGAGGGTGTCTTTGTTCTTCTGGTTCAGCGTGTGCAGTTTCCTGTCGAGGATGTTGAGGTCCTTTTGGATTCCCTCGATCTGACGGGTGTAGCAGCCTGTCAGTAAGAGCAGGAACAGCGAGCCGAGGGCCACGGCGCCAAAGCGCGCGGCCATGGATTGTACCTGGGCGCAGCTCATTTCGAATCTCCCCCTTCAATGCGCCAACCCCTTCCCGCATTTCCCCAAATGCGCCCCTTGGAAGGTGGCCAGCTACTGTACCGCAACCAAGCAACGTCCAGTTTGACGCCGCAAATGACGACCTCCCCCTCAGAGGTCGCTATCGAACCGTTCTACCTCCCGTAACGCCATCTTGTGAAGGCGTGACTCGATCACCGTGCGGATATCCCGTCCACGGAAAATAAAACATTTCACTAAGGGAAAGGCGGCCACGACGCCCCAGAAACCAATCGGCCAATAGCACCACCAGGTCTGGGGATCCATCAAGAAATCAACCACCAGGAAAAGAAGCGCAGAAACCATATAGGCCACAAGCAGTTTGAGGGTATTGAACTTCATTTCCGCCACGCGCCGTGCCCGAAGGTAATTCTCGGTATTGGCCTCGTAGAAGGAAGCGGGCAGGTCGGCCATTTGAGGCTGCGGTTTGGGTGCCGCCTTATGTGGTGGAGGAGTGGGCTGAACCTTTGGTTGGATCCGCTCATAGGGCGGTTTCTCAAAGGACTTCTGGCGGAACAGCGGGTCTGCCTGGTCCAACGTATAAACATCGCGCTGGACTTCCTGACCTGAATAATCAACGGGTGTCGGCAAGGTACTCTCCCCCTTTCCCTGGCGCCGGATCAACCGAAAGTTCTTGTGGGTGCCGCCGATACTTCGATGTGTGGAAAACTCGGCCAGCTTCGAGTGTGTGTCGATGGCCCCCTAAGCCAGTACCCTTTCATCCCCTGTGAATCGCAAGGATCTCTCCCATGGGAGAACGAGCAAACCAGTACGACTCAAAGGGGATATTAAACAGAGGGGAAACAGGTGTCAAGTGATTATTGAGAGGGAAGAAGATAAGATTAGAAAAAGGAATGAGTTAGATGGCCTCCATAATGACCAAACAAGAAACTGGAATGGGAACTCAGTCAGAAGTGATTAACACTTGGTCCAAGAGGCGCAATCAAGTGTCCTGGCAATAAAACAAGTCAGCCTTGGATAGACACCCTCCCTTTGTCCCCGTACAATTTGGTTATTCATCACAAACACACGAGGCTTTACGGTTGCCTCGCCAATGCTTCACCGAATAGGAGGGTGTCCATGGCCAAGGAGAAGAAAGACAAGGTTCTTAAAAGGCTGATCGCCGCTTTCACAATGGAGGTGGAGACAGTCATCAATTATCTGGTGAATTCTACGATGCTGGACGGAATCCGTGCGGAGGAGATCAAGACCAACCTCGCTGCTGATGTGAACGAGGAGTTGCTGCATGCAAGCCAGTTGGCGAAACGGATCAAGCAGGTGGGCGGACAAGTGCCGGGGTCTCTGGGTCTGGAGTTCGGCCAGAAATGTCTTCAGCCGCCGAAGGACACCACGGATGTCATCACCATCATCAAGGGCGTGATCACCGCCGAGGAGAACGCCATCGCCAACTACAAGGCCTGCATCAAGGATTGTAATGATGCCGAGGATTATGTAACACAAGACTTGTGTATCCGGCTTCTCTCCGATGAGGAGGGGCATTTGATTCAATTCAAGGGCTTTCTGAAAGAATATGAGAAGAAGTAGAGACGGCAACAGCCGCAACGGGAGAACACATGAAAGTTCCCACCCCAGTTTTCATTGGGATGGGAACTGAGTGGTTACCATCTTGACTAGAAATCAACTGATTCTATTGCTTACTTGCGCCATTTCCTCAACCACAGCCCCAGCCATTGAAGCAACTGGTGAATGGCTGGGAGCCTATCTCAACCAATCGAAGGTGGGGTGGAGTTATCTCTCCATCAGCCCCCCAGATGCTCACCCCAAGCTCACACCATCCGAGATGGAGAACTTGGGTCCCCAAGGGCAAGACCAACCGCTCTTGCTCGTTTCGGAATCCCGGATGGGGGTCATGGCCTATGGCAAGCGAAAGCAGGTTTACTGGAAAACCATTGCCTACCTCAGGGATGATTATTCCCTCTCCCGTTTCGCTTTTCACATGGAGAGTGATGGAGCCAGCAACGATTTCACCGGGAAGGTTCATGGGGATGTTCTCGAGCTTACCATCCTGTCCTCCGGAGACTCACGGCAGGAGCAGATACCCCTCGCGGGTCCTCAGGTCTTCCTCGCGGAGACATTGGCTCGCCAGGCTGCTGTAACCCTTAGCCGGGGCGGAACTGTGGATGGCGAATATCAAGTTGTGGAACCCCATCAAGTGAGTGTCTCGCAATGGAAGATGCGGCTGGAGGGGAAGGAAAACCTTCAGATTGGCGATCAGATTATCGAAACCTACCGGCTCAAGGAGGATACGGGGGGGTTCACCACTCAGACCTGGGTAACGATTACAGGCCGAGTGGTCAAGGAATGGGCGCCGCTGGCGGAGGGGGTGGGTTACCTCTCCCTGGTTGAATCCGAAACGCAGGCCAAGGACATGGAGTTCTCCCATCCAGGTATCTCCGGAGCGCTTCCCGAGTCCTCCTCGAATGAACCAGATCTGATGTACTCCACCTCGGTGGATGGAGGAATGAAGATCCCCTTTCCCACCCAGGTCAAGCGATTGGTGATTGAGTTCTCCAACTTCACCCTCAAACACCCCTTCCCGTTTAACGAGTTCCAACGGAACCTGGGAGCTGAGTCCCAGTCTTTTACAAGTGAGACTCCTTTACGTTTGGAGATCCTCAAGGCCACCACAACCCCGGATGCCCATGCAGCGGTCACCCACCCCCTCCCGCCATGGTTGGAAAAGTACCTTCAGCCGGAACCGCTGGTCCAGTCGGACCATCCGGAAATCATGGAACGAGCGAAAGCCATCGTGAATGGGGCTAGTGGCAACTGGGGCAAAGCCTTGGCGATCCAGGATTGGATGGCGGAGCATATCCAACCCGAGTTCCGGATCACCCTACCCTCGGCGATTGAGGTTCTGCACACCGGAAAGGGAGATTGCAACGAGCAATCCGCTCTCTTCGCGGCCCTGGCGCGTGCGGCGGGAGTACCTGTTAGGATCTGCACGGGCTTGGTTTACCAGCGAGGAGCTTTCTATTATCACGCTTGGAATGAGGTACTGGTCAGCATAGAGCCGGAAAGATGGATCCCTATCGATCCGGTCCTCAAACAGACCATTCCGGATGCTACTCACATTAAGTTCGGCGAGGGTGGACTCTCCGAGCAGGCCTATATCACGGGAATGATCGGCAAGATCAGAGCCCGTATCATCGAGTTCCAAACGGATGATCCAGATCCAGCAGCTGACTCGCAACTTCGGCCCCAAAATCGCGGTTGATCATCTCAGTTTGACTGTCCAGACCGGGGAGATCTGCGGCTTCCTTGGCCCTAATGGGGCGGGGAAAACCACCACCATCCGCATGATGGCCGGACTATTACATCCCACCTCCGGAACCGTGCTATATGGCCAAAGAAGAAACCTGATCCCCCCCACCATACCCCTCCCCCGCCTGGTGGAAGGAAACAGACTTCCTCCTGCCCCTTGGCAGGAGAGGGTTGGGGTGGATGGGGACGATTCACTTAGCACGAACGAAAAGACACTTGATATCCAGCGGGACAGCCTGGCGGTAAGACGGCGGATCGGGTATATCCCGGATGCGCCATTCTTATATGAGAAACTAACAGGGCGTGAGCATCTTCATTTCGCCGGTGAGATTTACCAGGTTCCAGAAGACCAGCTAAAAGAGGAAGTTGAACACTATCTCTCCCTGTTTGGTCTTCAATCCATCGGGGATCAACCCATTGAAGGCTATTCCCATGGAATGCGTCAGAAAATTGTCATGTCGGCGGCACTGCTTCATCATCCAGATTACTTAATCGTGGATGAACCCATGGTGGGACTGGATCCACGTTCCGCGAGACTGGTGAAAGACCTCTTTATCAAGCTTGCGCGAGAAAAAGGAACCACATTGTTTCTCTCAACCCACAGCCTGGATCTGGCGGAGGAGGTGTGTGACCGGATCGGGATTCTCTCCAACGGGAAACTGGTAGCTATGGGAACCAAGGAGGAGTTACGTGAACTGGTGAAAGGGAAAGAATCCCGTCTGGAGGAGATCTTCCTGGAGCTGACGCGGGAGGAGATCCTCGAAGGGGCATAAGGCACCAAGTTCATACATTGCG
>CAZORO010000118.1:0-4307 GCA_964581845.1 uncultured bacterium | reverse complement strand
AAAGACAAGGGGCATGGTATTTTTCCCCGCGCGGGACTGTGGGAAGATTGGCACGGAGGAAGGGATAACGATGTCTGGTCACTCAAAATGGAGCACAATCAAGAGAAGTAAAGCAAAGATTGATGCCAAGCGCGGGAAGCTTTTCACCAAGGCAATCAAAGAAATCCAAGTGGCCGCGCGCATGGGGGGTGGTGACCGGGAGGCAAATCCACGTCTACGCGCCGCGATCATGGCCGCCCGGGCCATCAACATGCCACAGGACAACATCGACCGCGCCATTAAGAAGGCGGTAGGTGAAGTCGACAACGTGCAATACGAAGAGATTTCTTACGAAGGATATGGACCCGGCGGTGTGGCCGTCTTTGTGGAAACCTTGACTGATAACCGGAATCGTACTGTCGGCGAGGTACGTCACCTTTTCAGCAAGTTCGGCGGGAATATGGGTGAATCGGGGTGTGTGGGCTGGATGTTCACCAAACGGGGAATCATCTCGCTGGATCCCTTGAAGGTGAACGAGGACAAGGTCATCGAGGCCGCCCTTGAGGCTGGGGCAGAGGATGTCAACACCGAAGAAGGTGTGATCGAAGTCCTCACCGATCCCTTCCAGGTGGAAGAAGTGCGGGATGCACTTGTTAAGGCTGGCCTGCCCGTGGAATCGGCGGAGGTCACCCGGATCGCTCAAAATACCGTCAAACTCGAAGGAAAACACGCGGAATCCTGTATGAAGCTGATTGACCTGCTCGAAGATAATGATGATGTCCAGAATGTCTATACGAATGCCGATCTGCCAGAGGAGATGATGGAGTGAGTGTGGGAAACACCGGGGGTAGCGCCCTAAAAGGGCTTACCCCCGGCCAACAACAAATTTGATAGTACGGCACGCAACCTGAAGGTTGAAGTTCCAACTGAAATTCTCACATTCTATCTCTCGGACCAATCCCAGACGGCCAAGGGAGGCTCCGTGGGTGTAGGTGTCTCCGTGGGCATAAAAATGACCGGCGTTTCGGTCGGTGTCGGCGTGGGAGTGATTGCCTCTGTTAATGTGGGAGTCGGCGTGGGAGTCGCCCCGGTTTCAACCGAACCAATCTCGAAGGTGAAATCGCTCGCTTTACTGAGTCCAGTGGAGGAATCAAAAGCGTGGAAATGGTAGAGACCCTGAGGAAGATCGGGTATTACCCAGTCCACCGGGTCCTCATTCACCGCAAGTGGAGGTCTTTCCAGCCACATACTTGTGGTTGGGCCCACCAGAAGGAGGTCGATTCTGGGAGGAGTCCGGACGAACCGTGAAGAAGAAGAACGTGCCAAGAGAAGAATACGATGAGTCTCTCCTGGCAACCAAGGTATATTGAGGGAATCCGTGGTGGTCACCACGAAGTCGAATTCAATAGGTGAATTGGGAGGTCCTCCTTCGGGGTCTTGACTGACTCCCAATGCCAAGGAGATTGATGGAGACAGGGTTCGAGCCGCCATTCCAGCTGCATGGCGTACCGAGGAGAAGTCATTGGTCATAAAAGGACGGGGAATCGAAATCCCTCCCGTTCCCGGCCCGCTATCATTTAGAGCGGCTGCCGGAACAGGTTCTCCAAGGAATCCCAAGATCAGTGGAGTCAAAAATAAAGCCCACTTGAGGATCCCATGGGTTCCCATCCTGAAACTGTTGGGTGCAAGTGTTGTCGCTCTCATGAGTTTTATCGGGTGGCCGAACCCACGCAAGCAGAAGAAGCCTCAGCCGGATTGGAGCCAGTCCGCATGTATTCGAAGGTGATTTTCGTAAAATTAAGAGACAACTCCTCGGCTGGAACCGGCTCTCCGGAAGAGGAACCGCCGATAGAAAAGCTGCTTATGAGACAATCTTCCAGGGTATACCGCATGTACTGGGAATAACCCGGAGTTCCATCAGCGGGAGGGTCGGGTGTATGAACGAGGGTGAGAACAACTGAAGGAAAGTGAGTTCCACTACAACAACGGTCTATGAGAAGTGGCGATGATTTGTCACACCGTTTCACAAAGTGAAAATCTTGAATGGAAACCTTACCTGATCCCATTCCACCGCCGGAGCTGGAGGCTGAGGAGTTACTCATTCCCCAACTGTAGCTGAGGATTTCAATGGCACCCGGTTTATATTCACTTTCACCTTCAATTCCCTCAATCTCGAGGAAAGCATCGAAGGAAGCACAATAACCTCCCCTAGCCGTAATACCAACCAGCAAGAGGGCGCTGAGGAGAAGGAAACAACTCCACTGAAACTTATAGGCACTTTTCATAATAATCCTCCGAGTATGGAAACATGCCCAAGGGAAATGGGCGCTTTGGGAAGAGGCATGATCTAGCCCTGCCCAAATCATGCATATTGAATACAACATTTATTTTGAGTCGTCAAGTGTTCCTGATCAGCCTGAAAAAAACAGGTCCGTATGGGGATGTAACGGAAGGGCTTACGATGATCAGCACGGCACTAAAAAAAGGAGGCAGATCCAGGTAAGTGAGCACTGCCGGAGAGACTTCCCTACCTTGACAATCGTCCCTGATTCACTTTATATCGCCGTGGATTGGGTGTGATCACGATCCCCGTTACAGTTGGATCGTTAAAACGTTGGAATAGGGTCTGTGGATTAGAAAAGCCTGACTGTCTGGACTCGGGGTTCCGGGGAGATATAAACAACGTTTCTTCAAAGGGCTCGCTGAGGTTAGCTGTCATGACAGCATCGTAAACGTCCCACCTAAGATAAAGACCTAAAGCATTTCTCCCAACCATTCGTTTTGCAGTGGAAGCCGCAACCGATGGGGGGAGAGGCTTGTGTGTGGGGAATAATTTCTCTTCCAGGCCGGGAAGGACGGCCAGGGGAAAGGAGGTTGCGGATGATAGAGGTTGATAGGTTAAGTAAGTTTTATGGAACGGTAGCCGCAATTCAGGATGTCAGCTTCCAAGTGGAGAAGGGTGAGATCCTGGGATTTCTGGGACCCAATGGCGCGGGGAAAACCACCACCATGCGGATCCTGACCGGTTACTTTCCCGCCACGTCGGGGACGGCGCGGGTCGCCGGCTTCGATGTCTTCGGGCAGCTGGATGAGGTACGCAAGCGGATTGGTTACCTTCCGGAGAATGTGCCCCTCTATACCGATTTGTCGGTCGAGTCTTATCTCGATTTTGTGGGACAAATCAAAGGCCTGGTGGGTAAGGATCGCAAACAGGCGGTGAACAAGGTGATCTCCGATTGCGGCCTAGAATCCATGCGGAGGCGGTTGATCAAGAAGCTCTCCAAGGGATACCGGCAACGCGTGGGATTGGCTCAAGCACTGGTGAACGATCCGGAGGTACTGGTCCTGGATGAGCCGACGATCGGTCTCGATCCACGTCAGATCAAGGAAATCCGTTCGCTGGTCAAGGAGCTGGCCGGCAAGCGGACTGTGATCCTTTCGACCCACATTCTTCCCGAGGTGAGCATGACATGCAGCAAGGTGGTCATCATCAATCAGGGGCGGGTTATCGCCTCGGATACCCTTGCCAATATGACCCAGCAAAATGCCGCCAACACAGAGATTCTGGTCACCGTTAAAGGGAGTACTCAGAAAGCCGAACAGGCTATCCGGGGAGTCCCTGGGGTTCTCTCGGTCGTGACCGACATGGAGAGCCGTCAAGCCAAAGCGATCGGCGCCAATGGAGACCTGACTCTGCGTGTGGGAATCCCTACCGATCCCGATCTGCGTGGCAAGGTCGCCAAGGCAGTGACCGATTCAGGCGCGGAACTCGTCGATCTTCGTTCCCGCGAAATCACTCTCGAGGATGTCTTCATCCGCTGTATCAGCGCCCAGGAGAAACAACGCGAGAGCGAGGAATCTGAGGATACCGGAATCGAAACAACTACAAAGGAGGTAACCCAGCAGTGAGAGCCTTTCTCGCGATCTTTAAACGGGAGGTGATTCACTACTTTACCTCCCCGATTGCTTATGTGGTCCTGGTGATCTTCGCCTTTCTGTCGGCTTGGTTCTACAGCATTGGGTTCCTGTTTCAGTTTTCGGAATACTGCGAGCAGTACCCGATGATCCAGATGCAAATGCAGCAGAATCCTATGATGGCGCGGGATCTTCCGGTTCCGAACTTCACCGAGCTGATCATTCCCGGATTTTTCGGGACACTATCCATCGTGTTGATCTTCCTGGTCCCGTTGTTAACCATGCGGGCCATCTCCGAGGAAAAGCGTCAGGGCACTATCGAGTTGCTGTACACCTATCCCTTGTCGGACCTGCAAGTGGTGCTGGCGAAGTATCTGGCCAGCCTGGTGGTATTCATGCTCATGGTACTGCTG
>CAZORO010000117.1:11246-11886 GCA_964581845.1 uncultured bacterium | reverse complement strand
CCCACCCACAAGCGGTCCTTCTCAACCGGGTAGCGGTCATCCAGCCGGACACGGCCCTCATTTGGAAGATTTTCGATTCTGACCTCCGCCAAACCGCGTTCCGGGATATTCGCCCAAAGGGGGATCCTGGGAAGCCAGATGTTGATGAAGATTCCGATCCAAAGCGTGGAAAGCACCAGCCGGCGGGTGGATTCCGCTACAACTGGGGCCGCAAGATAGGCTACTGGTAGGCTGGGAAAGAGGAATAGATCCCAATCATTGTAACCCAGGTCAGGATGAAGCAGGGCGAGGAAAACAAGCGCCATTCCTGCCATGACAGCCACCTGGAGTGTGACTGGGTTGCTACGGTTGCGTATGGTTCCCCAGATGGCGAAGGGTAGAGCGACACCCGTCCCAATCCACAAGAAGTATCCCTTGATGGCGATATGTTCCACCGAATACAACGGTAAGAAACTCTCATTCGCTGATGCCCCGGTCAGGGCATCCACTATCATGCCGCCCATCCCATTCCCATCCTTGTTGTCCCAATACCCGGCCATCATGTAGAGGATTGGAATGGCCACCACGCACTCCAGCCATGTCAAGCGGTCCCGCAAGGTCATTTTCGTGTGATAGAAATAAGCTCCCAACAACAGAGATG
>CAZORO010000117.1:7570-11236 GCA_964581845.1 uncultured bacterium | reverse complement strand
AAAAGTCCAAACAGATGAGTGATGCCTACTGCCATGAAAAAGACTGGTATGGTCCAGTTAGGCCATAGTCCCTTATCCACCCGTTGGACAGCCAATATCCATGCCGCGATAAAAGCGGTCGGCACTGCATAAACTTCAATATGACCATGGAAGGTCAGGATATATCCGGAACACAGAAGCAATATCCAGGTTAGGTTGGGTTTCCTGAAGTCCCGTGTCAAATGCCAAAGAACAAGAACCCCCGCCGCGCCAGCAAGGCAGGACACAAATGATATTGCATTTCTGACTGGCCATCCCAAACACCTGGAAAGAATCTGGTGACTCAGTTGAAATATCGCGGTAGTCATGGGTTCACGTTTCATACTCCACTCCCCGTGATAAATGCTTCTTTCGAGAACTTCTGAGTCTCCACCATACAGTCCATAGGGACGCCAGAACCAAAACCAGGCAAATGCCGCCAGGAAGATAAACACACTTGCGGCAATCCGCTTGCGCTCCGGGAACCTATTCATCAAAGGAAGCATGATTCATGGAGATCATACCTTGGGAAGGAAAGATGGAAAGAAGACCTCACCCCTAAATCCCCTCTCCCGCGGGGAGAGAGAACTTATGGCTCCCCCTTCGCCCTATGGGAGAAGGGGGGTGGGGGGATGAGGTCTGAAACGTTGCACAACCAAATCAACGAAGCTCTTGTGTCCACCTTGTGATGGGTCAGGGAGTCTAGCGCAGAGCCTTCTTTTTCAAACGGCGGTCAGTACCCAGCTCCTCGATGCGTTGCAGAAACTCCTTGGAGGATGATTCGATCAAATTACGCTCGGCTTGGGGTTTGTGACGGTACATTTGAATCGCGGTCTGCATACGCGGGTTGTGTTTGAGGAGCTCTTGATAAGTACCGACGAAGTTCCAATACAGGAAGTTGAGTGGACAGGCTTTTTCACCGACCCGTTTACGCTCCCGGTAATGGCAACCATGGCAGTAGTCGCTCATCTTGTCGGTATAGTGGGCCGAGGCGGCGTAGGGTTTCGAGCCGAGCTGGCCACCATCGGCATAGAGGGTCATGCCCATCACATTGGGAAGGGCGGCCCACTCCGCCGCATCGATGTACATCTCCATCATCCAGCGGACCAATTCCTTGGGCTCCACTCCGATGAGGAGCGCGAAATTTCCCACGATCATCAGTCGCTGGATGTGGTGCGCGTAGGCCTCCCGCTTGGATTGATCGATCACGCAGCTCAGGCAACGCAGATTTGTGTCGCCTGTCTGCATCATGGCGGGGATGCTCCGGTGGAAGGAGAGATAGTTCTCCTCACGGTAGTCTGGCATCCGCATCCAATAGACTCCATGAAGATACTCGCGCCATCCCATGACTTGACGGATGAAACCCTCAACCGAGTTGATGGGAGCCTCGCCCTCGATGTAGGCCTCCTCCACCTTACGCAATACCTCGGCGGGATGAAGGACACCCAGGTTCATGTAAGGAGAAAGACACGAGTGATACATACGGCTCGACTTGGTCAGCATGGCATCCTGGTACATGCCAAAGAGACGCAAACGGTGCTGGAGAAAATCCTCCAGCCAATACTCGGTGGCCGTCCTTGTGACTGGAAGCGAGAAATCGGAGGTGTCACCCACATGATCCGGGAATCGTTCCTCCACCAGGTGGATCACCTCGAGGGTGATGTCATCTGGCGGGAAGGCGGGTGAGTCTGGAACCGGCATGTTCCCGGTTGGGGGAACACGGTTGTCGGCATCATAATTCCAACGTCCCCCCAATGGTTGATCCTCCTGCATAAGGGTGCCGGTTTCACGCCTTCTCTTCCGGTAGAAGGCTTCCATCGTGGGATCCGCCAGGGAGACATACCATGCCGCGAAGTTTCCGCGATCCACCAGGAACTGGTCATTAGGAATGAGTTCAACTGGAAGCCCGCTTTGGATTACGAGCGACTTGGTGAGCGTGTCCAGATCGAACTCAGTGGATTCCATAACTCGCAGTTTTTGAATCCCCGCGCGCTTGATGAAATCCTCCAGGCAAGCCTCCTCACCACATTCACACAGGACCCCTGTCTTTTCATCATCGAGCCGGTAGTGATAGACCTCATATCCTGCATGGCGCAGCTCCGCTACGAAATGCCGGATGAGCGAAAGGACAAGAACCATCCGCTTCTTATGAAAATGGAACTTTGTTAAGGTAGGAAGTGATTCGATCAGACAAAGAGGGCCTGAACTGGGATCGAGGCCGTTCATGAGGGCACTCGTGAGGCTGAGCTGGGTGTGCTGTATCCAGGTCCCGAGTGAACTGGATTTCTTCGTCTTTCCGTTGCAGCCCTTCTTTGAGGCCATGAATATTACTTCCCCTCACGTGATACCTGTTATCTTATGCCAGATTACATTTTTTAGCAACAGGCAGGTCTCCAAGGCAGCACAAGTCATCCTATACCTCATCTTGCCGGATATTTACTAAAGAAAGATGGGATACCTGATCCAACTGTTACTTTTTGTAGATAGGATCGTTTTTCTTCTCAACAAGTTTTCTCAAAGAATCCTTGAGTGGGGCCGATAATCCTATTGACAAGGATCACTTTATTGGAGATACTTGCAGTGGGAATTTATGGGTGGTGCTCCCGGCTCGCTCAAGCCATGAAGGGAGTGCCGCAGGAGTGAAACGGGTATGAAAAAGAATCTCTTTATTCTATCCGCAATTTTCCTTGTAGCCTCACCGGTTCTTGCTGAGGGGTGGGAAGAGTCGTTATATCCCACTGATCTGTCCTTGATCAATAAATCCCAGGAATCTGAGGGCATTCAGTTTGCCTCGGACCAGTTGGATATGGTCAACAAGGAACGCGAACCGGGGTTTTTGGGAAAATTGGGGAAAATTGGGGGCTTTGCGGTTAGCACGCTCAACACTGCTAAGAAAGGCCTTGAAACCCCAATAGTTTTCTTGGGACAGTTCATCGGCAGGAATAAGTCCGCAAGCACCGCTTCGGATGCACCCAAGTTGACACTCCAGGAAAGCGAGCCATGGGTCAAGCTGGACCTGGATTCAACGCCTGATTTCTCACTCAAAGTGAATGCCCAGCCAGTTCCCTACTCGGTATTCGAAAAGAGCGAAGGAAAACGTCTGGCCAATATCGCTACCTCAGAAAAGAAGGGTCAGGATAACCGGATGATGAAAATCCAGATCCTCCTTCAGGATATCGTCTCCACAGACGAGAAGTAAGAACGATCTACTAAAGATTTGATACGCAAGGCCTGAGAGGGTAACTTCTCAGGCCTTTTCTCATAATAAGGAAGACGTCATTATGCTGACTGTCGAGGCGGTCATCCGGCAACTCGATCTGAAACCCCATCCCGAGGAGGGGGGATTCTACCGCGAAACTTACCGTTCCCCGGAAAATCTCCAAGGTGAGTCTCTCCCCGCTCGATATGCCTCCACCAGATCCCTCGGGACAGCCATCTATTACTTGCTCACCCCCAACACAGTCTCCTCTCTGCATCGCCTGTCAACAGATGAGATTTTTCACTTTTACTTGGGAGATCCGGTCGAGATGCTCTGGCTCTGTCCTGATGGCTCCGCGCGGATCCTCACTCTCGGGCAGAACTTGATGAAGGGAGAACTTCCCCAGGTGGCCGTTCCCAAGGGAACCTGGTTTGGATCCCGCCTGATTC
>CAZORO010000117.1:0-7560 GCA_964581845.1 uncultured bacterium | reverse complement strand
GGTTGGCCTTAATGGGAACCACCATGGCCCCCGGTTTTGACTTCGCTGACTATGAACCTGGTGACAGAGCAACCCTCATCTCTCAATATCCTGGCCAGGAAAATCTTATTCTCGCATTGACCCGCTGATCCTTTTTCCTGTTGTTAGCCGGGGACAAATGGATCACCGCCCCCGGTGAAGGCGGAACCATTTTTACCGTGTGGCCCCCGGCTCACTCTGAATCCAGGGGCTGAATCTTTGGAAGAAGTCTGGAAAGGTCTTACTCACACACCCCGGATCCAAGAGGGTCAAACCTGGCACTTTGATCCCCGCCACCGCGAAGCTCATTGCCATGCGGTGATCGTCATAAGTCTCAATTTCCACAGCCTGATAATGGGTCGCTGGATGGATGGTCAACCCATCGGGAAACTCCTCGACTCTGGCTCCCATTCGAGTGAGTTCATTGGCCAGCGCCGCGATCCGGTCGGTCTCCTTGATACGGACGTTGGCGATGTTGCGGATGGTGGTCGACCCTTGTGCAAAGAGGGCTACCACTGCCAGGGTCTGCGCGGTGTCACTCATCGCATTCAAGTCCACATCGATACCGTGAAGAGGACCACCAGAAAGCTCGATCCACTCCCCCCGGTGAGATGCTTTACACCCCATCCGTGCCAGGATCCCGGCGAAAGCAGCATCTCCTTGCCGGGTGTTTTCGGGTATCGGTCCGACACGCACCGTTCCGCCCGAGACCGCCGCCGCCGCAAGGAAATAAGAAGCGCCAGAAGCGTCTCCCTCGACCATATAGTCGCAGGCTACAGGTTCCTGCCCTGGTGGAACGATCAACCGGCGGTAGCCCTCATTGACCGCATGGATTCCAAACCGTTCCATCACCGCTAAAGTCATATCGATATAGGGCTTGGAAACCAGCTCCCCCTCCACCTCCAGCGTGAGTCCTTTTCTCATCCGTGCCGCCGAGAGAAGAAGGGCGGAGAAGTACTGGCTGCTGCGTGAACCTTCGATCACACATTTCCCGCCACGCAGCCCGCCACCAGAGATCTGGATGGGTGGGCAACCGGTTTCATCCAGGTCAATCGCCTGACCCCCGATCTGTTGGATACCATCCAACAGATCTCCGATGGGACGTTTCCGCATCCGTTCATTTCCTGTAAGGACAACCTCTCCGTCACCCAGCGCGCAGAAAGGAGCCAGGAAACGGATAGCGGTACCCGCATTTCCACAATAGAGTGGTTCTGATGGAGTTTGTGCCGGTTTCCCAGTTCCCTTCACCCGGATCGTTTTTGCCTCCGCCTCCACATGGACCTCGACTCCCAGCTGATTGAGGCACTCACACATCCGCTCAGTATCATCCGACAAGAGCGCATTCCTGAGAACACTCTCTCCTCTGGCCAGAGCGGCCATCAGGAGCGCACGGTTGGTGTAGCTCTTCGATCCAGGGAGCTGGATTTCGGTGAGAGCGGGGGGTGTGACAGGCTGGAGAATGAAACTGCCGGGGAATTTGCGCATGGAGCATTTCCATGTGATGGGGCCAAGAGTGAATCTCCTGGCCCCAATTCATATTCACTTGTCCAGGAACGGTAAGATGCCGTTCCGTTTGGTTCTCAACCTCTCCCCATGAAAGCGCCCCGCTTCATCTTCTTGGCGTCTTTCATTTTATCCTTAGCCTTGGTTTTAGCCTTGACCACGGGAACCTCATAGCCCTTGCGTTGGGGACGGGTGGTCCAGGCCGCGGCCTCCGCGTCACCAATGATGATTTCTTTCTCAGGATCCCACTGGATCTTGCGTCCCAGGCGTATAGCGATATTGCCGAGGTGGCACATGCTGACCGAACGGTGCCCGATCTCGATCGGGGAGATAGGGTCTTTCCGGGTCTTGATGCACTCCAGGAAATTCCCCTGGTGATCATCGCTGGCATATAGACGCAGGTCGGTGGACTTGAACTCGATGTTGGCGAGTTCGACCGGTTTGGTTTTGATCTCCTCACGGCTGACAAAAACCTCTCCGTCTGTCCCCTTAAAGAGAATTCCGTTGGGACCATTGCTGTGGCAGATTACTGGCGCGGCATCCTTGTACTCATAGCGGATGTCGAACTTGGTGGCGGTGTCATAACCACCCGGAGGTGGGAACTCAGCGCTACCCTCAATGCTGATGGGCCCACTTAAATCAGTGCCATTACCCCATTGAGCGATATCGTTATGGTGCGCGCCCCAGTCGGTCATCTTCCCGCCGGAGTAGGCATACCACCAACGGAACTCATAGTGGCAACGTGTCTTTCTATAAGGAACGACCGGAGCTTGCCCCAGCCAGCGGTCCCAATCGAGTCCCGGCGGGGGATCGATGTCTGGATCGGTGCCCCCCGTGGGCGCACCACCGATGTAGGTCTCAATTAATTCGATCTTACCGATATAACCATTGCGGACCAATTCGCAAGCCTTGCGAAAACGCGTATCGGAACGCTGCTGGGTGCCAGTCTGAAAGACTACATTCGCATTCCGGACCGCATTTACGGCGGACTTGCCTTCCTCAATGGTGAGGGTTAAGGGCTTCTCACAGTAAATATCCTTTCCCGCTTGCGCGGAGTGAATGATCGCGGTGGTATGCCAGTGATCAGGAGTGGCGATCACGACTGCATCGATGTCATGACGATCAAGCAGATCACGGTAGTCGTTGTAAGTGGGCGCCCCTTCTCCCACCTTTTTTATGAAATCGTAGCGATGAGCGGCATCCACATCCGCCGCCGCGATGAACTGGACCTCATCATGACGTTTGAAGTCATGATAGAGACCTCCATTGACACGATCCCCAAAGGCAATGAAGCCAATACTGATACGGGAATTTGCGGCCACTGCGCCCCCACGGCCCAGTGTGGCGGCGGAGACAACCATCGGGGCCATCCCGGCCTGGAGAGTTGTCTTTAAAAAACTCCTTCTCGTCCTCTTACCCAGACTCGTCATACCAACGCCTCCTCAAACAGAATAACCATTCCTCCAACAGTAGCTTTCCACATAAAACAAGTCAACTGGACTTCTGGAATTCAGATGACACCCTATTGCTTGATGGACACACTTGGGGGAGATGTATAACCGTTGTACTGGGATGCGATCCCTGCCTCTTCAGTGTTGCCCATGTGCATGAGCACACGGTAACGGAAGGTGAGCTCCTGCCCATTCGGGATCGTATAGTCTCCACTCTGTTCTTGACCAAACGCTTTGAGACCGAAGCAATTGGCGGTATAAAGGCCATAAGCCCGGATATGCCAGCATGTAGGATGACGGAGGTTACCGGGGTGATCGAGAACCGCGACGCCTACATTTTTACCATTCAGGTTCCCGCTGTAATCACACCAGTTAGCCGGCTTACCCCAACACTCTTTCTCGGTCACCTTTCCGTCGGAGTTGATCATTTTACCGTTACCATGCTGCTCATCGATGAGCGGATTCATACGTAGCGCACAGATTCCGCCCTCCTTGGTATCGGTGAAGTGCACATCCCCATCGGCGGCTGTGAAGGTGACCCGCATGTCGGTGGCGCGGTCCTCCGTGTCACTGGCATAGAACAGATATTCCCGCTCCTCCTGCACAACCCGTTTGCCATCGGGACGGTTCCAATCGTTGATGGCGTGGATCTTTCCAAAGACTGGTCCTGATACGACCTCCAGGATCTCCCTTGGTTTCTGTTGGCCATAATCTCCCTCGGCCATCCACAGGTTGGCGTCATTCACCTCGCCATAGGCCACCCACCAGGAGACATGATGGATGTGATCGCGGGCCTTATCCCCCTCGGCTTCAACGATCTCCATGGGATAAGACCGGGTTAGATGGAGGTTGTCGCCGATAACTACAGGATAGAGGTAGGGTTTGGGCTGGTCGGGCTTAAAGTGGTAAGACGTGAAGAGCTTGCCATCGACCCGGACATCAATCTGGTGATCCGCCATATTTAAGAGCACTCTTGTGGGGGGATTTACCGCCTCCTTGAGATTGAGGCTGATCTCTTCATTGGGCTTGAGGGCGGGAGCGATGAAGACGAATTCGTTTCCATCCTTCTGGGCATAGCCGACTGTCTTTCCATCCTGAGCCACGACCTCGAGGACTTGCGCCGAGGCCAGTGGTCCTTGCAAGGTGAAGCGCACTGGAATGGATGGGTTTCCTTCTGGTCCAGCCTTGAGCGTTAGTAACAGCATCAGAATTGCATGCATGAGAGAGGGCTCCTCCTGTCTTTATGATCTGAAGTTCTATACTAACACATCACTTCATTTCAACCATCCTAACGAAAGTCTCCAGATCTGGAACCTCCAGGTCTGAAATCGAGCGGGCGGGCGGTGTTGCTCCGCTTCCTGTTTTTCCATGCCTACGGTTCACCCACACAGTAGACAATCCCAGTCTTTTCGCGGGCGCGATATCATGGAAGAGGCTCTGAGCTACATGCAGGATCCGCTCTTTCGGAAGGCCGAAGGTCTCGAGCGCGCGGATGAAATGCCCCTCATTCGGCTTATAGCTCCTCACCTGTTCAGCGGTGATCACCCAATCGAATGAAACCCCCAGGTGTCGCGAGGTTCCTTTGAAAAGATCCTCATCAATATTCGAAAGAATCCCCAGCCGGTATCTTTCCTTCAGCCTTTTAAGCCCTTGAACCGTGTCCGGGAAGGGAGGCCAATCGATGATGGACCGTGAGAGACACTTGGTTTCGGTAGCGGTTGGAGTAAAACCTAACTCGGTACCGAAATCCTGGACCACCTGTTGGAGGATCTCATGGTAAGGACGGTAATCACCATCCTCCGCCCTTTGTTCTAAACGAGCATATATGGACAACACCTTTTCATCACACAATTGCTTGTCATATCTCCTTAGCAAAGGTTGCAAGGTGGAAAGGATACCCAACTCCCAATCGATCAAGGTTCCATAGCAGTCAAAGGTGAGTACTTCAAAACGTGAAAGATCCATCTCCTAACCCCCTCCAAATCCGTGTGATACAGTGATTTTCATGGACACGCTTTACGGGATGGCCGAGGAACAGATTGAACGCTATGCCCGGCAGATCATCCTGCCTGAGATGGGGGGTGTTGGACAGAGGAAGCTCCTTGCAGCAAGTGTCCTGGTTGCCGGAGCCGGGGGGCTTGGAAGCCCGGCCGCAATGTACCTCACGGCGGCGGGTATCGGACGTTTGGGGCTGGTGGATTCGGATGTAGTGGACCTGACCAACCTTCAACGTCAGATACTGTATCGCACATCCGATGTGGGCCGATCGAAGCTGGACACAGCACGCCGTGGATTAAGTGACATGAATCCTGGGACTGTCATTGAAACCCATGAAATCCGCCTGTCGGCTCACAATGCACTCAAAATCATCCGTGACTATGATGTGATCCTTGATGGGACCGATAATTTCCCCGCCAAATACCTCCTCAATGATGCTTGTGTCTTGCTTGGAAAGCCGCTGATCCATGCTGGGATCTTCCGGTTTGAGGGACAATTGCTTGTGATCAAGCCCGGCGAGGGCCCCTGCTATCGGTGTTTCCATCCTGATCCACCTCCCGAGGGATTGGTGCCCTCTTGTCAGGAGGCTGGGATTCTTGGCCCGGTTGCAGGGGTGTTGGGAGTCCTGCAATCCATCGAGGTCATCAAACTGGTGTGTGGGATTGGCCGGCCCTTGGTGGGAGAGCTTCTGATTTATGATGCTCTTGAGGCAGAGTTCCGCCGGGTACGGATTCCCAGGAATCCTCACTGTGCAATCTGTGGCCGTAGTCCTACAATCAAAGCGCTGGAGGATCTGCAACTCCCCTTCTGCGATGCCGGGGGGTGAGTCTTCGTGGAGGTTTCAAGAACCTTGGGTACCCGTCGCATGAAACTCACCTTCCCTGAGAACTTGGTGAAAGAACCGGTTCTTTTCACGGTGGCTAAGAAATATGATGTGATGCCGAACATCCGCCGCGCTAAAGTGTCTGCCACTTCGGGGGAGGTAGAGCTTGAACTTGCTGGCGAGGAAGAGGCCCTTGATCGTGCGATGGCTCACTTTGATCAAGCCGGTATCCAGATTGAGATTATGCCGGATGATACCTTTACCGGCTGATTCTTGAATGATGAATCCGAACTGGTTCCCCTTGGCTACCCTTCGTGCGAAAGCGAAGATAGAGAAAACCTGGAGGCGTACACGCCGGGCGGTATCGCGTATCTGGGGACGGCTCAGGGATGACCATGTCATTTATTTGGCTGGCAGCCTGGCATTCTTTTCGGTCACCGCTCTGATTCCTATCAGTGCTATCTCTCTGTCCTTGTTCGCCTCCTACATCAACGCCGAGCAGGAAGAAATCTTCTACGATTATATTCTGGAATATATCTTCCCTTTCAGTCCTGAGAACCGTCTTGACCTGGGGGGGAGTGGTAAGGTTCCCGGCGGGGGAATCACCGCCGATTCACAGGTGGCAAATGCCACAGGAACCATTATTACGGCTCCCACAGGTTTTGATCTGGAAGAGGTCGAGAACACACTCAAACAGAAAATCCGTGAGTTCACCGATCAGGCCAGGAGCCTGGGATGGGTGGGATTGGTCTTCTTGCTCATCACCGGAATCTGGCTTTTCGACTCCATCGAGGATGCCTTCAACTCGATCTGGAGATCAGAGAAGCGGCGTCCGTTTGTCCGCCGGATCATGACCTTCTGGACCGTGCTGACATTGACTCCCTTGCTGATGGTGGGCCCGATTGTCATTGACCGGTACCTCAGACAAAGAGACCTTCTCCCAGGGGAACTCAGCTGGGTGGGTAGTGCCCTTGGCTGGGGAGCCTTCATCATCCCTTATCTCCTGTCATGGCTGGCCATCTGGCTTCTGTATGTGGTGGTTCCGAATGGAGTGGTGGCCTGGAAGCCCGCTGCCGTGAGCTCGCTTCTTGTAGCATTCCTATGGCAGGCCCTCAAGATCGTCTTCGCTTATTGCGTGGTCAATGCGGGGATGTACCGGTTTGTATATGGAACCCTGGGTATGGTGGCCCTGGTACTGGCATGGATCTACTACACTTGGTGGATCATCCTCGCTGGCCTGGAGATGACCTCCTATCTCCAGTATCCCGACTGGGACCAGCCTGCTCCTCTGGGCGATCTGGCTCCGGAGATCTCGCTCCTTTACAGCTGGGGTGGCCTGTACCTGGTGGGACGGTCTTTCCAATCGGGTAAGGGGGGAGTCTCCACAGAGTCGATCGCGCAAACTCTCAGTCTTCATAAACCTCGTACAGCGCGGCTTTTGGAAAACCTGGAGGATAAGCGTATCCTGGCCAGAGATGTGAAGGGTCTCTGGTATCCTGCCATACCTCTCTAACGTGTCACCTGGGCGGAAGTAGCCCGCGCACTTGATTATGAAGTGGATTCCTCCTCCATCCGTCTCGCCGACTGGCTTGAATCCGCATTGCAGGCACGAGGAGTCTCCAAATACCGTCAAGACACGCGTAACCTTCCCAGCCTCGCAGCTCTCCTTGAACAACATCTCGACTCACCGGTCACTGGTGGATCGGACGGTGATGGAGAGGAAACCGAGGTTGTCATTGCCAATCCAGTTCTATTGACAGATGGAGG
>CAZORO010000116.1:0-12033 GCA_964581845.1 uncultured bacterium | reverse complement strand
GCCGAGCTACGCCGTGTGGCGGCCATCGCGGATCCGGAATTAGTCCCAATCGTGCTCACCTATGATGATATCGCCCACAAGACCGGTCCCCTTTTTTCACCGGCTTGGATGCGCCGGATCTGGGTGCCACGCCTGAAGCGGTTGGTGGATGCCTGGCACTCATGCGATGTGTTATGCCTTTTCCATTCCGATGGCAATCTCTGGATGATCCTGGATGATCTGGTGTCGGCGGGGATTGATGGCCTCAACCCGATTGAGACAATGGCGGGGATGACGGTAAGAGAGGTGCGGGAGAGGTATCCCAGTCTTTTCCTGGCGGGGGGGATCGATGTCAGTCAGCTCCTCGCGCTGGGAACACCCAAGCAGGTTCGTGAAGCCTGCCATGAGGCTATGCGTGACACTGGCCAAAGGGGATATTTCATGGGAACCACCACGGAGCTTTTATGGGAAGTCCCCCTGGAAAACGCGCTGGCGATGTATGAATCTGTCCTTTCCCGATGATTCTTCCGCCAGAGCGTGGTAGATTACTATCAATCTCAGGACCGGTGGTACCAAATATATGGAACTGGCCAAATGTGTTCGTTGTGGGAAGCTATTCAACCGGGTGAAGTTAACAGTGTGCCCCCCCTGTGAACTGGAGGAAGAGAAGGAGATTCTCGCGGTACAGGTATACATGCGGGACCACCCGGGGGAATCTTTGGAGGAAGTGTCTAATGCCCTTAACATCTATCTGGATGACATTGAAAGGTGGATTGCCGAGAAAAGGCTTTCTGTCGTGAGCATTGAGGGGACCGCAATTAAGTGCATCATGTGTGGAGTTCCGATTATCACGGGACGTATCTGTGCTCGTTGTAGTGAGCGCTTGGGTATGCCTCCTCCTGAACCTGAACGGTCCAAACCATCAGCAAGAGATACGACACCGAACATTTGGGATCGTGGTAGCGGTTCTTCCGGCACCGCTCAGAAATACCGCCGTGAGTGATCCCCGCAACCCGGCAACCCTAGACAGAAACGTCACCCTCGGATAGGTTTATCAATGCTGTGGCGGGATAGCTCAGCTGGTAGAGCAGAGGACTGAAAATCCTTGTGTCCCCGGTCCGATTCCGGGTCCCGCCACCATTTCCATTGAGTTTATATCTTTATAAATGCCGCAGAAGGTTTTCCTTACTTGACTTATTTTTCATACTTGACATTTGTTTGATAGCCTTGTATATTAGGGGCGTCAATGGGGGGATGGGCACAAAAACAACCTTGTGAATTGTTGAGAAGCCGAGATGAAAGCCCCTGCCTCGCCTCAGGGCAAGCTTCACCTGTTGACTGTCCATCTGGAGGACTATTTCCAGGTAGGCACGCTCCGCAGTGTGATCCCACCTCATAATTGGTACCGTTTTGAAACCCGCGTTGAACGGAATACCCAAAAAACCTTGGAGATGTTGGATGAGTTTGGTCTAAAAGCGACCTTTTTCGCTTTGGGATGGGTGGCGGACCAGTTACCTGAGGTCATCCGGCAGGTCGCGGAACATGGCCATGAGGTGGCCTCGAAGGGGTACTATCATCGCAGTATCCGTGAGATGACCCCCTCGGAGTTTCGTGATGACCTCCAAAGATCCCGGGAAGCCATCGAACGGGCGTCTGAACGGAAGGTTTACGGTTACCGTACGGCACGTGGCTGGTTTCGTCCGGAAGATTTGTGGGCATTGGACATCCTTTCGGAGGAAGGCTTTGCCTATGATTCCAGCATCCGTCCCCAATTCCGTACCTTTGCTCATGAACCCTGGCACCGGTTCGCCCACCTGCACCGCCGGGGTGATACACAAATCTGGGAGTTCCCACTTCCGAGTGTCAGCCTTGGCGGTTGGTGTCTCCCCATCGCCGGCGGCAACTACCATCGTCAAATCCCACACTGGATGATGAAGCGCTGGGTGGCACATTGGGACAGGTCTTACGATGCGCCTTTCGTGATGTATTTCCATGTTTGGGAGCTGGATCCCCAGCAGCCGAGAATCAATGCCGCACCCCTTTGGCAGCGGATTCGCCAGTACAGGAATCTGGGTAAGATGTCATGGCTGGTCCCAGCTTATTTGCAGCGCTACCGCTTCATGGGAATTGCCGATTATCTGGAACTACCTCCTCAAAAGGCCGAAATAACCGGCATTTCCTCCCTTGAGACGCTGCAGGAACCGAAGCTCTACGCGATCCACAGTGGTTCCCGTATCCGGACTCCAAGGCGTACTCCAAGTAAAGTTTCCCAATCCATCACTCTCGTTGTGCCGTGTTATAACGAAGAGCTATCGTTGTCCTATCTGGCGAATACACTCAAAAGTGTCGAGGAGTCTCTCGCCCCTGACTATGAACTCTTTTACATCTTTGTTGATGACAATAGCCGTGATGCAACTTGGGAGACCCTGCAAAGGATCTTCGGGGAGAATCCCAAATGCAGACTGCTGCGTCATCCCAAGAACCTGGGAGTGGCGGCAGCGATCTTGACTGGGCTGCGTCATGCGGAAACTGAGATTGTGGCCTCAATCGACTGTGATTGCACCTACGATCCCCACCAGTTGAAATCAATGCTCCCCTTGATGACGGAGGGAGTGGACCTGGTAACCGCCTCTCCATATCACCCGCTTGGAAGAGTGCTGAATGTCCCGGGTTGGAGGCTGGGGCTATCGAAGGGATTGTCGATGATTTACGGATGGATAGTCCCCCAGAAACTTTCGACATATACCAGCTGCTTCCGGATCTACCGCCGCAGCTCCGTTTCTGAAATCACTTTAAGCGAGGGGGGATTCCTTGGTGTGGCTGAGATGCTGGTTCTCTTGAACCTGCTGGGACGCAGGATTGTGGAATTCCCCGCTGTCCTGGAGGTACGCCTGCTGGGACAGTCCAAAATGAAGGTTTTAAAAACTATCCTCGGACACCTCCGATTGATCACCCGGATCCTTTTCGAAAAGAGAAACTTAAGAAAATACCGGTATCGGGAAATCATTCAGAAGCCGATAATCCCTCCAGCGGAAACAAAAGAAGAATCCTCTCCGCTGGTATTTCCCAATCAAGGAGGCGGTCATCACGTCTAGCTCAGCTACCCAACCAGAACGGAAGGTTTTACATCTACCATCAGATCAAGACGCCAGTGGAAGGACTCTCGGCGAAGAGGAAGCTGCGGCGGTAAGTCAAGCCATCGCCAGTGGAGTCCTGACATGCACCAAAGGGAAATTCACCAAGGATTTCGAGAAGCGTTTCGCTCAATTAATGGGAAGCAAGTTTGGGTATGCCTGTTCCTCTGGATCGGCGGCCATCCATACCGCTATCGCGGCCATCGATCCGGAACCGGGAGACGAGATCATCACCACTCCCATCACTGACATGGGCGCTTTGGCTCCGATTATTTATCAGGGAGCCATCCCGGTCTTTGCGGATGTGGATCCCCGCACATACAATGTCACCGCCGAGACTCTCGCCCCGTGCATCAGTGAACGCACGCGAGCGATCATCGTGACTCACCTCTTCGGTAATCCCTGCCAGATGCCCGCGATCATGGAGCTGGCTCGTAAACACAACTTGCCCGTGATCGAGGATTGTGCCCAAGCCTACGAGTCGACTTGCCAGGGGAAGAAGGTGGGGACCTTCGGAGCCATCGGATGCTTCAGCCTTCAACAAGGGAAGCACATCACCACCGGCGAGGGGGGGATTGTGGTCTCGGATGATGAGGCCCTCTCGCGAAGGATGCTCCACTTCATCAACAAGGCCTGGCCTTATGGAGAACCCAAACCAGATCACTATTTTTTGGCGCTCAATTACCGGATGAGCGAGCTGGTTGGCGCAGCCGCCTCCGCACAGCTGGATAAACTCCTGCCGGTAGTGAGCCAACGGGTAGCGATGGCCAAACGAATGGATGAGAAGATGACAGGGATACCAGGAGTTGAGATTCCCTTTGTTCATCCAGGCAATAGACACACCTATTGGAAATACTGCCTGCGTGTTGATGAGGATATCATCCCCGGTGGATCACCCGCCCTCGGAGCCGCTCTCAAGGGTTGGGAGATTCCCACCGCGCCCCGCTATATTCAGAAGCCGGCCTTCCAGTGCGCGGTCTTCCGCGAGCAACAGACCTTCGGAAAGAGCCGTTTCCCCTTTAATTTGGCTCGCCCGGAAGCGGTGGATTACTCTCCAGCCAAATTTCCCGGTGCCTTTGAGGCTCTCGAGAAGGTCCTGGTTCTCCCTTGGAATGAGCGCTTTACCGAGGAGCATGTGGACTACATCGCCACATCGGTCCATGAGGCCGTGGGACACTTGACGGGAGGAAAAGGATGACCGCCCAACCACCATTGAGTTTCGGTATCATTGGCACCGGGGGAATCGCCCAGTCCTACGCTCAAGCGTTTGGATTGACATCTCTGGGAAACGTCGTAGCCGTCGCGGATACCCGTCCAGAGGCTGCTCGCGCGATGGGTGAGGGGCTTGGCTGCCCCACCTACAAGTCTCACACGGCCTTGTCGGAGAAGATGCAATGCGACGCGGTCATTATCTGCACTCCTCCCTCGACCCACCCGGAAATCTGCACTCACTTCCTGGAGAGGGGAGTGCATGTTCTCTGTGAAAAGCCTCTCTGTCCCGGAACCGAGGAAGCCCGCCGGATTGTCGCTGCAGCCGAGAAGGCCGGTGTCATTCTCACCATGGCCTCCAAGTTCCGGTATGTCGAGGATGTCATCAAGGCCAAGAGCATCGTAACCTCGGGCATCTTGGGTGAGATCATCCTTTTCGAGAATGCTTTCACCGCACGGGTGGACATGGGCAACCGTTGGAATTCCAATCCTGCCATCAGCGGGGGCGGGGTGTTGATCGACAACGGCACTCACTCGGTGGATATCATGCGCTATTTCCTTGGTCCCATCGCGGAAGTCCAGGCAGTCGAGGGGAAGCGTGTTCAGGGTCTTGAAGTGGAGGACACGGTGCGCATCTTCATCCGCAGCGTGGATGGAGTCATGGGTTCCATCGATCTCTCATGGAGTATCAACAAGGAACTTGACAGCTTTATCGATATTTATGGCTCACGTGGCACGATCCGTGTGGGTTGGCGTGAATCAAAATACCGTCAATCCTCCAGCCCAGACTGGATTATCTTCGGGAAGGGCTATGACAAGGTACAAGCCTTCAAGCGTCAGATCGAGAACTTCTGCAAGGCCATCCGGCGTGATGAGCCTCTGCTGATCACGGCGGAGGATGCCATCGCCTCGGTCGAGGTCATCGAGGCCGCTTACAAGTCTCTCTCAACCACGAATTGGATTCCGGTGGCTCCTGTTTCAGTCCAGTAGGAAACCCTGCTCACTCTGTCCGCGAAAACAAGGAGGTCATCCCGTGTCTGAACGTTTTCCTGGAGCGCGGATTCATCCCACGGCGCTGATTGAGGAGGGAGTCTGTATCGGCGCGGGAACCTCGGTGTGGGACAATGTCCATATCCGTGGCCCCGAGACCTTCATCGGATCTCAGTGCATCATCGGTGAGAAGAGCTACATCGCTTACGGAGTCTCCATTGGCGACCGTGTAAAGATCAATGCCATGGTGTATATCTGCAACGCGGTCACGGTCGAGGAAGGAGTCATGATCAGCGCGGGGACTGTCTTCACCAACGACCGGTTCCCGCGTGCTACAACCCCTGATCTCAAGGAGCTGCGAACCTCGGCGCCTGATGAACACACCTTGAGCACACTGGTGCGGAGGGGAGTTACCATCGGCGCGGGGAGCGTAATCGGGTGCGGTTTCGAGATCGGCCAGTTCGCCATGGTGGGCATGGGAGCTTTGGTCACCAAGGCGGTGCCGGATTTTCATCTGGTCATCGGGCACCCGGCGCGGAGCGTGGGGTGTGTCTGCCGTTGTGGAGAACCTTTCCTGCGCTTCAAGGCGGGGGAGACACCACCCGATAGGGAGGAGATCAGCTGCGGGGTGTGCGGGTTGCGGTATGGTGTAAGGGGAGGCGTGGTATCCGAATTAACTCCTGCATAATGCCAATGACTTTTCTTATTGTTTTGTTGGATGGTGAAAATAATGACAAAAGTAGAAACGATTATGGAAGAGGTAAATGGGTTGGACAGCACTGAGCTAGCCATATTCCGTCAATGGTTCCTGGAATTTGATGCGGAATAATGGGACCGTCAGATCGAGAAAGATGCGCTTTCTGGCAAACTAGAGTTTATGTCGAGACAGCCGGAGTAGCGAATTCATTCGCGTTTTGTTATCTCTCGTAATTCCTTCATATCTTGACATCACCATGCAAATGAATTCGCTAGTCCGACGCCGGACACTTCTGTTGGAGTTGCACACCCACGAAACCCGGCGGAATACAACTACGCTAGAAGGTTTCCACCCAAGAGTGCAACTCACTGGCGAATTGCAAAGTGAAGATTGGAAGTGAATCTAGGACATCATGGGGGTAAATAACCAAAACCGTTGGGCTGTCATCGGCGGGGGAATGCTAGGACTGACCCTGGTCCACCGTCTACGCCAGCAGGGGAAGGATGTCACCCTTATCGAGGCCGCGCCGGAGCTGGGTGGGCTGGTGGCGGCCTGGAATCTGGATGGGTTGATGTGGGACAAATACTACCATGTCACCCTCCTTTCCGACTCAAATTTGCGTGCAGTTCTGAAAGAGCTCCAACTCGATGAGGAGATGGAGTGGGTCACCACGCGGACGGGCTGTTATGCGGGAGGAAACCTCTACTCGGTTTCCAACACGCTGGAGTTCCTGCGCTTCCCCCCCCTCGGCTTGATCGACAAGTTCCGTCTAGCGTTGACTATTCTCTATGGTTCACGGGTCACGAACTGGAGAAGACTCGAACAGATTCCGGTTGAGAAGTGGTTGACTCGTCTTTCGGGGAAAAGAACCTTCGCGCGCTTCTGGCTGCCCTTGTTGCGCTCAAAACTGGGGGAAAATTACCACACCACCTCGGCAGCCTTCATCTGGACCACCATCCAACGCCTGTATGCCGCGCGGCGTACCGGGTTGAAAACCGAGATGTTCGGGTATGTGCGGGGTGGCTATGCCCGGATCCTGGATCGGTTTGCTGGTTTGTTGAAATCCGAGGGGGTTGAGATCAAGCTGGGGAGACCTATCAAAAGCATCGAGGGGACCCCTGGCCAGGTGCAGATTGTGGACCAGGCAGGAGAGACCGAAGAATTCAACCATGTCGTTGTTACCGCTCCCGCGCCACTAGCCGCAAAGATCTGTAAGGGCCTGAATGAGGAGGAATATACGCGCTTGAATGGAGTCCTCTATCAAGGGATTGTCTGCACTTCCCTGCTGCTCGCCAAACCTTTGGGCGGTTTCTATGTTACCAACATCCTCGATGAAGGCTTCCCTTTCACTGGAGTGATTGAGATGACCACTTTGGTGAAGCCAGAACATCTGGGTGGACGGTACCTGGTGTATCTCCCGAAGTATCTTCCGGTGGATGATCCAGCCTTCGATCTGAATGATGAGGAGATAGAGAGGACGTTCACTGAGGGACTCCTGCGTATGTTTCCGCATCTCAAAAAGGAAGACATCCAAGCCTTCAAGGTTTCGCGGGTGAGGTATGTCTGTCCGCTTTCAATGCTGGGGTATTCCCAACGGATTCCTCCCATCGAAACTTCATTGCCAGGGCTTTACCTGGTCAACTCAGCGCATATCCTGAATGGCACTCTCAATGTCAATGAGACTATCCAGCTCGCTGAACAGGCAGCAAAACGGTTCGAACAAGGATGACCACAAAACCAGAGCAGAAATCGATCGCCAGCCTTTCTCTCGATCTCGACAACGAGTGGTCTTACCTGAGGGTCCATGGAGATGAGGCCTGGCAGGGCTTTCCGTCCTATCTTGATGTGGTGGTGCCGCGCGTACTGAAGTTCCTGGCCGAGAGGAACCTGACCATCACCTTTTTTGTGGTGGGGCAGGATGCCGCGCTGGAAAAGAATCATGAGGCCATCTTCTCCCTGGCGGCAGCGGGACATGAGATCGGCAACCACTCCTTCAACCATGAGCCTTGGCTGCATCTTTTCAGCGAGGGGGAGATCGAGTTCGAGTTGTTACGTGCCGAGGAGGCCATTGAGAAGGTTACCGGCTGTCAACCAGTGGGGTTCCGTGGACCAGGATTCAGCCTTTCCCGAAATGTACTACGAATCCTCAAGCGGCGTGGCTATGAGTATGACGCGAGCACTTTTCCGACTTTTCTGGGCCCTCTAGCAAGGGCTTATTACTTCATGACCACGAAACTCTCGGAGGAGCAGAAGGAGCAGCGCAACCAGCTCTTTGGCACCTTCAGCGAGGGGCTGCGTCCCCTCAAGCCCTATCTCTGGGACCTGGGCAAGGAGCGGCTGCTTGAGATTCCAGTGACCACGCTCCCATTATTCAAGGTGCCGATCCATGCGAGCTATCTGCTGTACCTTTCCTCATACAGCACCACCGCCGCGAGCCTCTATTGGGAGACAGCTCTCCGCTTCTGCCAGTTCACCGGAACCGAGCTCTCCTTGTTGCTACATCCCTTGGATTTCCTCGGGGCCGATGATGTCCAGTCGCTATCCTTCTTTCCGGCGATGCAGATGGGAAGCCAGGCAAAGCTGGAGCGGATGGATGAATACCTGGCCCTGATGGCCTCGAAGTTCGACATCCGTCCCATGCGTGAGCACGCTCGAATCGCCTCCTCGCGCGGAGATCTGCGTGTTGTGGAGCCACAGTTTGTGGCCCATGAATAGGTTCTTCTCAATTTCGCAGGACAGAAAGAAGAACGATATGCTTAACAGGTTGGCCCTGATGACTATGGGTTTGTGGTTGAGTTGTGCGGTGATGGCACAGCACGGCACCGGGGGAAGGCAGTTCTGCCCGAAAGGCGATTTCGCTGAAGGGATGAAGGGCTGGAATGTTACGGGAGATACCTCCGGGATTTGTGTGGCCGAGACCTCAGGTGGCCCCTGTCCTCATGCGCTTGAGATCCACGCGCTGGCTGGACTGTCGAGGGTCCAGTCGGAACCTTTCCCGGTCACACCACTCTTGCGTTACTCCTTCAGCGCCATGGTGAAACGAATCCATGGAGAGACCGGCTACACCCTTTCGGTCATCTGGAAAGACGAACATGGAGAAGGGCTGGGATATGAGTATGTCCAGATGGGGGCGCTGATCGGGAACGATTGGGAACCCTACCGGATTGAGGCCATTGCGCCGGAGAAGGCCACAAACGCGGTGGTGGAAATCGCCCTTCCTTCCGGCTGGGCCTGCCAGGTGACTCAGATCACGCTGGCCGAGATTGAACCAGGCCCCCCTTCCCTCTCAATTGATATCCTCTCCGAGCCTGTCAGATCCGAAAGGCCCTACCCGTTAAAGGTGAGAATCGAAAACCGTGGAACCCAGATCCTCAATACCATCCATGGAAGAATCACGCCTCCCGCTGGTGTAGAAACCGAGGGAACCTGTGAGTTCCAGGCCGGCCGGCTCTCTTTTGGTGAATCCGCTGTTCATGAAATAAAATTGAGGGGTATGCCCTCAAGTCAAGACGAGACGGTTTTCTGCGAGGTCCAAGCCACACTCGAAGGCCAGACGGTTACCTTCCGGCAAGCGGCTAACCTGTTCACCACAGTTCCGCACGAGATCGAGATAGAAACCTCTCAACTACCGCCTCCCAAACTTCCACCAATGGAGATCAAGCTGGGATGTTACTACTTCCCAGTCATGCTTGATTGGGACCGGAGCGGGTGGGGAGTGCGTAAGGTGGATTATCTCAAGCCACGCCTCGGTTACTACAACGAAGCTTTGCCGGAAGTAGCGGACTGGCACATTTACTGGGCGGTGGAACATGGGATCAGTTACTTTGTGTTCGATTGGTACTTCAACCAGGGGTTCAACTATCTGAATGATGCTCTTGAACAAGGGTTTCTCAAGAGCCGTTTCATCAGCAAGGTACAGTTCTGCGTGGATTGGTGCAATGAGGGCCACTGCGGTCAGTTCAAACCAGTCAATTTTGATGATGAGTCCCTGCATCAGTTCATCGTGACTTTATGTGAACGCTATTTCGGGCATCCCAGCTACCTCCGGGTGGATGGCGCGCCGGTGGTGTTCATCCACATGCCGGTCAAGATCGCCAATGCGCATGGCGGCTGGGAGGGCTGTAAAGCCGCACTGGAGAGGATGCGCGAGACAGCGCGCGGGTATGGCCATCCAGGGGTGTACTTCGTGGCGGTTCAGAACAACACCCCTTACTTGTGGGAAGTGAAACGTGGCGGTTTCGACTGTCTGACCGCTTATGCTTATGGTTTTCGGGATGTGGCCTGGGATCCGGAAACCCGTTCCCTCCCCTACGAGAAAACCATTCCGCGTCACCATGAGTGCTTCCAGATCGCGCTGAAGAACGCCAAGCAACAAGGGATCGATTACATCCCGAGCGCCTGGGTGGGATGGGATGACGCGGCGAGGTCCAAAAAGAACGCGATTCGTTCCACAGGGAATACCCCCGGTGCTTTCCGCCGGATGCTGGAGATGCTCCCTGAATCCATCGGAACCAAGGACCGTTTGGCCCTCTTCGAATCCTGGAATGAGTGGGGCGAGGGGGGACAGGCGGAACCGGAGAACGGATTCAATGGATATGGACGTCTCGCGGCGGGGAGGGATGTGCTCACTCAAGCCCGAGGTCCCTATTCGATTCTGGCTCCTACATCCACAGACATTGCCAGGTTCGATACCAGCATTACCTTCAATGAGGTGAATGCCCTCTATTATCGGCGTTATGCGCGTGAACTCGGCTTGGAAAAAGGTCTCCGCCTTGAGTTTGAGGGTGTCCACGGTCTCTGGATGATTCCCAATCACTCGATTACCGATTTCCGTATTGAGGAGGGGCAACTCAAAGGAAGGGCAGCAACGGGTGATCCAGTCCTGCTGGGTCCGCCGGGAATGGATATGCCGTCAACGGGGGTGCTGGAAATCAAGCTGCGGATGGCATTGACAAGGGGGACCAAGGGGCAGGTCTTTTGGCGTGGGGGTGAGACAGAGGCCTGGAGCGAGGAGAAGTCAATAACATTTCCCATTGAAGCCGATGGAGATCCGCACACCTACAGCATTGAGGTTGTGAAGTCTCCAGGGTGGCAAGGGAACATTTACCAGATCCGGCTGGATCCATCGGATGCCCCCTCGGAGATTTCAATCGACTTTATCAGGATGGGACCGGAAGGGGGCCACTGATCACGGCGCATGACCCCTGAGCAGAAGCCCCCTTACCAGAGAATCTTACCAACGTCCGCCGCCGCCACCACCGCCGCCACCCCGGCGCTGACCACCACGTCCGCCACCGCCGCGATGACCACCACCACCGCCACCGAAGCCACCACGTCCCCCTCCGCCGCCACCACGGTCTTCCTTGGGGCGCGCTTCATTAACAACAATGCGGCGCTGACCGAACTCGGTTTCATTCAGGCCTTGAATCGCGGCTTCACCTTCCTGGCGGTTCGCCATTTCCACAAAGCCAAACCCTTTGGAACGTCCAGTGGCGCGGTCCTGGATGATCTCAGCCGAGGCCACCTCCCCATAATTGGCGAAAGCGGTACGCAAGTCCTCTTCCGTGGTCTGGTAGGATAAGTTACCAACGTAAATCTTCATCTTCTCTCCATTCAAACAATTGTCTTTGGTGGATTCCTCAACGAGACCCCGGTGAGCCTGTGTGACCCCGTAGCAAATGGAACCAGTGGGAATTTGGCTTCATTCCGGAGAGGTTGTCAATGAGGAAAGAAGGACCGGGGGTAACCGGTTTCGCGGATTCTATCCACCTGACTGCCAGCGGCCAGCCTGTGAAGCGAGCTGCCCGAAGATATAACGGGGACGGTAGAGTGAGCTTTTATGGCGAAGAGAATACAGGTTGAGAAGATACGCCAACCCGAGAGAGACCACAGCCAGTGACAGGCAAACTATACCGGACCAGAGAAGGGAATACTCCAGTTGGCTTAGAATAATGACTAACGGAAAGGTGATGACCGCAACCACGAAGAATGGCAGAAAACGCTCGCTATAAAACATCAATGCGA
>CAZORO010000115.1:0-12061 GCA_964581845.1 uncultured bacterium | reverse complement strand
AGAAGGCTCAGCCCGAAGACCACCGAGACGGTGACAACCATCCAGGGGCCAGTTGGCATTCTGGGTGCCAATGAACTGGCAAAAGCTCCCGCGAAGCCACATAACGAGCCAATTCCACCGGCAAGGAAGACCATCCGGGGAAGACTGTCGGTCCACTGCCGGGCCGCGGCGGCGGGGGTGATCAGCAGGGCCGCCATGAGCACCACACCGACCATTTGAAGACCCACCGCGATCGCGACAACAACGAGAACAGTAAGCACCAGTTCGAGGGTACGGACAGGCAGTCCCATGCTACGCGCGAATTCAGGATCAAAACAGAGAATTTGTAGTTCCTTAAAAGCGAAGATCACCGCGGCACACAACAAAATCGCCAGAACACCCAGCACATTGACATCATGGGACATGAGCGAGGCCGCCTGTCCAAAGAGAAACTTTTCCAGACCCGCCTGGCTGGCACGCCCCATACTCTGAATTGCGGTCAGGAGTGTGATTCCCATCCCAAAGAAGACAGTAAGCACGATGGCGATGGCGGCATCTTCCTTAAGGGGAGTCAGCGCTCTGATTTTGTCGATGAAAAATGATCCCACCCAGCCTGAAAGTGCAGCTCCAGCCAACAAAACCACCGGTTCCTTAGAGTCCGTGATAAGGTAGGCCAGACAAACACCGGGGAGAGCGGCATGGGCAATCGCATCCCCCACAAGTGAACGTTTCCTTAGAAAAGCAAAGCACCCTAGAACTCCAGTTGCTCCCGCCAGAAGCATGGATCCCAACACCACATAGCGCACATTGGCATCCTGGAAGGAAAGAAAACGAACCGCATTCTCCCACATGATCGTAACTTTCTCCTCCTCTCAGTGAACACCTGTTGGGAGTTGGTTCAAGACATCCGAAAGGAGGGTCAAACTTCCACCGTAGGTGGCCCGCAGATTCTCGGAGGTAAAAGTCGATGCCGTCGGACCAGAGGCAATCATGCGTAGATTGACCAAGGCCACATAATCAAAATAGGAGGGGATTGTCTGGAGATCATGATGGACACAGACCACGGTTTTGTGCTGAGCCTTGAGATCACGAAGGAGCTCGATGACCGCCCGCTCGGTGGCCGCGTCAACACCCGCAAAGGGTTCATCCATCAAGTAAATTTGGGCCTCCTGAGCTAAAGCTCGCGCCAAGAAGATACGTTGCTGCTGTCCCCCGGAGAGTTGGTTAATCTGACGATTGGAAAATCCCATCATTCCAACCTTTTCCAGGCAGGCACGTGCAATCTCCCTATCCACCGCGCGAGGACGCTGAAACAGACCCAGTTTCCCATACCTTCCCATCAACACCACATCCATGGCATTGGTGGGGAAATCCCAATCCACCGCTCCACGTTGAGGCACATACGCCACCAGCCCACGCTGTTCCTCTAAGGGCTTGCCGAAGATCCGGACTTCGCCGAATGCTGGAGTGAGAATCCCCATGACCGCCTTGAGCAGAGTACTCTTCCCTGCTCCATTGGGTCCGATAATCGCGATCAACTGGCCATCAGGAAGCTTCAGATTGATCTCGCGCAGAACGGGTCTGCGGGAGTAGGCCACGGTTAAATCCGTGACTTCAATCGGAGGCTCAATGGACGCGGTTGTAGGTGTCATAGTTTTTCCTGTTACTTGAGAGCCTCGACAATCGTGTTGACATTGTGCCGGACCATGCCCGCATAGGTTCCCTCGGGTGTCCCCTTCGCCCCCATGGCATCGGAAAAGAGCTCGCCCCCAATAGCCACCTCATGCCCACGGGCATGACATCCCTCCTGGACCGCCTCGATACTCCTGCGAGGAATACTTGATTCAACAAAAAGCGCCTTGATCCCTCTTTGCACAATGATATCCACCAGCCGATTGACATCATTCAACCCAAACTCAGCGGCGGTGCTCATACCCTGCAAACCGACCACTTCAATCTCATAGGCTCTCCCAAAGTAATGAAAGGCATCATGGGCAGTGATGAGAACCCTCTGCTGTTTGGGAATCTCCACAATCCGGCTTTTTACCCATTCATGCAAGGCGAGAACCTCATCCCGGTAGGCGGTGGCATTGGCGGTATACTCGGATTCATGTGGTGGATCGAATCCCCCCAATGCTCTTCCAACCTCCTCAACCACAAGAGCCCATATCGATGCATCGAACCAGATGTGCGGATCGGCCGTGACCTCAATCCCCGTTTGCTGGTTCTGGATGAGTTTCTCTTTCGGTATGGCCTCGCCGACCCCGATGGAAGGTTTGCGTTGTCCAATTTTTTGGAGAACCTCCACCATCTTTCCCTCAAGATGAAGCCCTCCATAAAAAACCATGTCCGCTTCATCCAAGGCACGGATATCGCCTTGTGATGCTTTGTAAAGATGGGGATCCACGCCAGGCTGCATAAACGTTTTCACCTCAACGTGAGCTCCACCCACATGCTCAACCGTATCCCCTACCATGCCTACTGTGGCAACCACCTGGATGGGATAACCGCCTTGATAGAGAAAAGAACCTTGCGGATCCCCTAGGCCACAACCCGCCAAAAGGATCGATACAAGAGCCAGCTGGAGAGTAGAGTGAATGTATTTCATAGAGTTCACGCTAAAGCCCGGAACAGAGATTGTCAAATGGCTTCGGAAGGGGGGCCCTAACCCCTCCCTTCTTGCCGGACCTCTCAAGCCGGTTATGATGCCTTTACCATCTTGAAAGAGGGGATATGATGGCACACCGCATCGAAGTCACCACCCGGGAAGACTTGGTGGATTCACGAGGGGCGAGTCTTGTCACCCGTGCAAAAGAGGAATTCGGTATCCAAATCGGCCGGGCAAGGGTCGTGGATGTCTATTCCATCGACCTGGATCTGACTGAGGATCAACTGAATGGAATAGCACGGGAAGTTCTGACCGATCCGGTGGCGGAAATCTCCACCATCGGGGGCCCGATCCTGAAGGACTGGGATTACTGGATCGAAGTCGGCTTCCGTCCCGGCGTGACCGACAATGTTGGCTTGACCGCCTCTGAGGTGGCCGCAGAGTATTTGAATCTCCCCGCCTCCAGCGAACGAATCGTATTCACCGCCACCGCCTATGCGCTTAAAGGGAGTCTCTCGGACAAGGATATCGAGAAGCTTGCCAAGGGGATGCTCGCCAATGACCTTATCGAGGAAGCCCGGATTCATGGCAGGGGTGACCTCGGCATCGAAGGTGGTTTCGGTCCTCGCATCCCACGTGTCAAACTCCCCACAAGTCCGTCAGTCCAGACATACAACCTTGGTGTCTCGGATGAAGAGTTAAAGGCTCTCTCCAGGAACAACACCTGGGCATTAACTCTGGAAGAGATGCTGGCCATAAGAGACCATTTTCAGAACCCAGAGGTACAAGCTCAACGAATGGAAAAGGGCCTTCCCAAAGATCCCACCGACATTGAGATGGAGGTGCTTGCCCAGACCTGGTCGGAGCATTGCAAGCACAAGATCTTTGGAAGCAATGTGAATTATACCGATGAGGAGGGCCACAAGCGCCGGATTGAGAACCTGTTCAAAACGACCATAGTCCGAACCACCAAGATCCTCTCGGAAAAGAAAAACTGGTTGGTCTCTGTCTTTCATGACAATGCGGGAGCGATTCGCTTCACTCCAGACTTTCATCTGACAGTTAAGGTGGAGACTCATAACTCCCCCAGTGCCCTGGATCCGTATGGCGGAGCGCTCACCGGCATCGTAGGCGTGAACCGGGATCCGCTGGGGACCGGTAAAGGGTGCCGTTTGCTGTTCAACACGGATGTTTTCTGCTTCGGCCCTCCGGATTTCGCAGGTGAGCTCCCTCCCCCTCTTCTGCATCCCAGACGCATCATGCGGGGTGTCCACCGGGGTGTTCTGGATGGAGCCAACACATCCGGGATACCTGATATCAATGGTGCCATTGTCTTCGATGATCGTTTCACGGGCCGTCCACTCGTGTTTTGTGGAACTGGAGGTCTGCTTCCCGCGGTCGTCCATGGTGAACCGGGGGAAAAGCGTGAAGTGCGTCCCGGTGACCGAGCCGTTATGATTGGTGGACGTATCGGGAAAGATGGAATCCATGGGGCCACCTTCAGCTCCGAGGCGCTCCATGCCGATTCACCTGTGACGGCTGTTCAGATCGGCGATCCGATCACCCAAAGGAAGGTCTTGGATTTCCTGTTGGAGGCTCGCGATCTCGGGCTGTACCGGAGCCTCACTGATAACGGCGCTGGGGGATTGTCATCTTCCATGGGGGAGATGGCGGACCTTTCCGGGGGAGTCCGCATTCACCTTGAACAGGCTCCGTTGAAGTACGCCGGACTGGCGCCATGGGAGATCTTCATCTCCGAGGCCCAGGAGCGCATGTCGGTAGTGGTTCCCCCAGAGAAATGGGAGGCTTTCGCGGACCTTGCTCAACGGCGTTCGGTGGAGGCCAGCGATTTGGGAGAGTTCACAGACTCCGGTTTCGTTGAAGTCTGCTATCAGGGCAAGACGATTGCCCTTCTCGATCTCCATTTTCTGCATAATGGCTGGCCGGTCATGGAGCTACCCGCGGTTTGGGAACCTCCAAGGCTGTCAGCGCCTGTTCTTCCAGAACCAACAAACCTGGGTGGGATGCTGCACCGCATCCTGAAGCGCTTGAATGTGTGCAGCAAGGAACCCTTTGTGCGGATGTATGACCACGAGGTCCAGGGTGGTTCAGTCCTTAAGCCTTTTCAGGGTGCTCACCTGGATGGACCCGGAGATGCCGCCATTCTCAGACCCCTCTTGGATAGCATGAGTGGCGTAGCGGTAGGGTGCGGGATCATTCCCCGATACAGTGACCTGGATGCGGGGGCCATGGCGGAGAATGCGGTGGATGAGGCAGTTCGCAATCTTCTCTCAGTGGGAGCACCGCTTGAGGAGTTGGCCGCGCTGGATAACTTCTGCTGGCCGGATCCGGTTCCTCCCCCCTCGAATCCGGATGCACCTTACAAGATGGCGCAATTGGTGCGTGCCTGTGAGGGACTACAGCGGATCTGTCTTGCTTATGAAGTCCCGCTCATCTCCGGCAAAGACAGCATGAAAAACGACTTCCGTTTAGGAGATCGCAAGATCAGCATTCCTCCCACCCTCCTCGTGACCGCTGTGGCTATTATGCCCGATACTAGGTGTGCAGTATCCATGGAATTTAAGGCGGCGGGGGATCTGGTTTATGTGCTCGGCTGGACCCGTGAAGAACTGGGAGGTTCCGAATACCTTGCTGAGATCGGTCAGCTGGGTGACCGGGTTCCCTTGGTGAGAACAGAAGAATCGGCACCACTTTACCATGCCCTCGAGGCAGCTACCAAACGTGGTTTGATACGCTCCTGCCATGATTGCTCGGATGGAGGATTGGTTGTAGCTCTTGCGGAATCCGCCTTTGCCGGTGGCCTGGGAGTCTCCTTCGATTTAACAAGAGTTCCCCTAGCGGAGAAGATCATAAGAGATGATGCCATCCTTTTTTCGGAGAGTCCCTCGCGCTTTATTGTAAGCATCACCCCACAGGCAAAAGAGCCCTTTGAGACGCTCTTTGAGGGATTGCCTTGTCTCCAAGCCGGGCGAGTAGAAAAAGAGCTGGATCTCAAGATCCGGGGAATCAACGGTGAGATGTGTGTCGATGAGTCAGTCGAGGCGTTGAAAACCAGTTGGAAATCAGTGTTTGCTTCCTACTAGCGGCCTTTAATCCACGCGCCAATCCGCGGTACTTTCGGCTGGCCAGGCGATGCTGGGAATTTCACGTGGGCCTGGACTGAACTCAACAGCCAGTAGATTCGCTGGATTGACGATCCATGCCCCCCCCTCACGCCGCCGTGAAACCAAACTGGTTGCGGAAAAAACCTGATGCACAAGTCTACGTTGTTCGACCACATTCCGGATGACGCCGTGAACTTCGACGAAAATCTTCTTTCCACCCGCAAGCAGGATCTCGCCGTAGCTCACATAGGGATCCCCGATGGATGGTGTCTGCTCCCTTTTTCGCAATGCTTCACGAAAAGCGAGGAAACCCGCCCGGAAACCTTCTTCGGTGATCTCCACGATATCGGTGATTTCCTGAGGAAATAGCCATCCAGGGTAAACTTCAGTCACAAACTCAAGAGCAGTCACCTTGAGACATGGGATGCCAGTTAGCGAAGAACCTCCCGAGATGGTCAGGTAAGGTTGGGAAAAAACCCTCTCGGGATGCACTTGAGAAATGATCTGCCGTGAAATATCTGGATTGTTCTGCTTAAAAGAGACAACAGATCCATCAATAAGGTGGATTCTTATCTCTAGTTGGGAGGTGATCGGCAGTTTTGTGGACACGCAAATTACCTCTTCCTCGATTCAGTTGACCTCAATTCAAGGGCGAAATGGGATAGAAGTCAATGCAAAGTAATGAACATCAGTTGTCTTGAGAAAACTTGCGGATATCTCCTGTCCTTTGACCGTGTCGTATGTCCTGCTCCGGAAGCCCATCAGGACCGATCGAAGAGGCTCCCTCCAAGGCTGTAAAGACCTTGAGGATAATCTCCTGAGGTGTGAAAGGACGGTATAGCCAAAGGCCAATACGATGCTTTTTGGCATCATCCTCAATGAGAGGATCCTGGTAGTCCGCGATCAGGATGATCTCGATATTGGGGGCGACACGCTGAATCGCTTCGATCTCATCGGCCAGATCAAATCCCACGGTGGCTGTATCGATAAAGACCAAATGTGTTGTCAGGGGGTGCAAGGCCACCATGGCCTGAGGCACACCCAGAAAAGACCGAATCTTATAACCGACCGCTTCAAGGACATTTTCGATCCGCGCCCCTGTATCGTTGTCCGCCCCGATAATAAAGATTTCAGCAGCCATCTTATATTGAGCCCCCCTTTCCCTACAAACAAAGATTCCTTTCCACTCACGATAGACAGTTTTACCAATAACGATTATAACAGAGGGTACCTTACGGTGCCACAAGAAAATCTCCAATAACCACAGTGTTCTCTTGATTTCCTTTTCTTATAAGAACTCTTTCTTGTCCTTTATGAAAGAAAACCTGGCCTTCCTTGCCTGCCTGATAATCTATCTCTTCTTCAAAGGGAAGTGCTTTCATTGGTACATCTCGGATGAGAATATTTACTATTACATGGCCCAGGAAATGGGATGGTCCCATCTTCCCTACCGGGATTTCTTTTATGCAAATCCGCCCTTGCTTCTCCTCCTCCTAAAGGTTGGCGGGGTGTTAACAGGCTGGGGAATTGCCGGGCTTCGTCTCATTCCGATTCTCAGTCATGTTGTCTCTGGTTATGCCTTCTACCGGCTCCTTTCCCCCCTCCTCAAATGTTGGGTTGTCATACCGTTGAGTATCTTCTGGTTGAGTTATGACTCATTACGTGCCAGTACTCATGCCACAGGAATAGCGGAGACCCTTGCCTTTATCGCAGGAGCGTTCCTCATAGCCTTTCGAGGTCAATCAAAACTTGCCAGCTTGTTTCTGGGCTTGGGATTGTGCACAAAAACCTATGCGATCACTGGACTTCCAGGACTCCTTGTTGCACTTTGGTTAGCCGGGGCAGACAGACAGAGACGATGGCGGAGTATCGGTTGGTGCCTGGGGATCACAATACTCACGGTGGTCCTCCTGGCGGTTACTGGTACTATTTTGGGTGGCAAGGACTTCTGGGATATGAATGTCTTTTACCACCTTTCCAAACAACCGGCGGAGGCGGGTGTTGCACCGGTCTTCGGACAAGTATTGGTGCGCAATCAGGGTAGCCTGTATGTTCTTGCGGCCACTGTGATGCTCTTGTTTGCTGGAAGGTTCATCTTGAAGGGGAACTGTGCCAAGTCTGCAACTACCGCGGAGGCGACGTCCTTCCTCCAAAAAGAAACCGGTATGATGACTCCCGAGTGGAGGTTCCTGATAGTTGGTTCTGTTCATTTCGTGACCGTTCTGGTCTTCCTGATGATGCAGGGGCGGATCTTTGACTTTTACTTCCTTCTCTTTCTACCCGCGTTGGCTCTACTGGCTGGAGGTCTTCTTGGAATGGCCATTGAGTATTGGAAGGGATCATCTACTCATGGAGGACAGCCCCGTCTATGGAAAGCTATTTTCATCGGCTACTCAATTGTGTGCCTGATCTTCCTGGCGCATCCCATGATTCCCCGGCAATACCGTTTCTTCATGCGCGAATTGGTTACCTACTGGCAACATGAGGAACGGAACGCGGATGGGCTGGCGAAGTGGAACACTATCCTGACCGGGGAGGATGCTGTTCTGGCCGGAGACTCCGGCTCAGCGCCTTTGGTGGCGTTGCTCAGCGGTCAAAGGTTGGCGCTTGGAGAGGCAGACACCAACCAGATGCGTTTCCAGGGCGGATTTCCTCCTGCCCCAGTCTTCATTCAGAAACTCAAGGATGCCGGAGTAAAATGGCTGGTAGTACGGGGAAGAAGAACCTCCAAAGGACGCTTCATTGCGGGAGGAATGTTCTCCCTTCCCGAATTCAAGGCGTATGCTCAAGCAGACTTCAGCCAGGTTGACCACCTGGTTCTGGAAGGAGACACGGAGGTCCGTCTGATGAGGGCACATGGCGGATTGCTTAAAGCGGACACAGCTACATGGTGAGGGACACGGCCTATCTCTATGAACCCGCTGATATCGACACCACCCGCATCGAGATGCTATCTGACAACCAGGACCTGTTTGCTTTTCAAGTGATGCTCAGCGGCTCTCCCGATGCATTGTGGAAACAGACCTTCGAGCAGGTTTGGAAAGAGTCCCGTTACTTTGGAAAGCTAGATGCGATTGTTCTGGAAAACTCCATCCGGTTCATCTGTAGGCAGAGTCAAGGAATGGAGGATTACCTTTATCTGATCGAGTCCCGTATCGAGGCCACCAACACCCGGATGCAGGCATATTGGGAAAACCTGGGTGTCCGTGTGGAACGTATCAACTATCAGCATTACCCATCCACATACATCCCACTGGGAAGAGTGTAATGAATTTACTCCTCTATGAATCCCATTTTCCACGCAGCTTATCCGTAAGTGCGCCTAGCAGGAAACCAATGAATGATCCGATCACAGAGCATCCGCCCATAACCAGGAGACCAGCTTCTCCCAGATAATGTCTCCAGTAGGCCCACAAACCAAGTCCAATGATTCCTCCAACGGCTCCCCCGATCTTTATCCCTTTCTCCATACCCTCGATGGGATAAGTCCTCAAGGTGGGTACTCCTGCAAGCTTCTTATATCGAGGAGGCCTTTTTTCCGGAGTTTTCTCAAACATTTGGGTATCCTTTGGCCAAGGAATGTTGGACCATGTTGATCCTTGATTTGGTCCATACCGGCTGGCAGCGGCTTCAAGATGGCTAATCATAAAGTGTACCCATGGAGATGGTAGACCGGGCTGAGTTTGTGATGAGGTATTTGTTCTATGATTCTTCTGAGAACCCATGAACATCCCCACCCTTGCCGCCCTTGAGGCATTCCCCCTAAGATGAGGGAGTTATGCGCCAGACGAAGCAAGATTCGCTCAGACTTCTTTTCCGTGAATTAGAATCGGTGGTCGTCACCTTTTCCGGTGGAGTCGATAGTACCCTTCTCGCGAAGGTGGCTTTTCAAGAACTGGGGGATCGTGCCTTGGCGCTAACTGGCATCTCTCCGAGCCTCGCGTCCACGGAACTCGAGGAAGCCAGACGATTAGCGCGTACCGTCGGTATTCCCCATGCCGAGGTTGAAACCCACGAAATGGAGGATCCCCGCTACACCTCCAATCCCGAAAACCGCTGCTACTACTGCAAGACTGAACTTTTTTCGGTTGCATCTCGGGAAGCCAAGCGGAGAGGTTACCGTTGGGTGGTGGAAGGAACCCATGTGGAGGATCTCAACGGTCACCGTCCCGGCTTCCGAGCCGTGCGCGAACAGAACATCCGTAGTCCCTTTGTCGAGATAGGCTTCACAAAAGCTGATATCCGTGAGTTCGCCCGGGAACTCGGATTACCGAATTGGGACAAACCTGCGCTGGCTTGCCTGGCTTCACGCCTCCCCACTGGAATTGCTATCACCCGTGACAACTTGGCTACGGTGGAGGCTGCCGAAGAGATCCTACGCGCGGCGGGAGCAAAACAGTTCCGCGCTCGATTGCATGGAGACATCCTCCGGTTCGAGCTCGGAACCAGTGACATGCCACTTATTGGTGATAAACAGTTCCGGGAGATGGTTCAATCCTGTTCCACTCAGTTAGGATTTCAATGGGTGGTTGTGGACTTATGTCCATATGGAACCAAGACCCCTTCAGTGCTGACCCCCTCACTTGCTGGAGTAGTGGAAATTAAGACCGCACTGGCCCGTGTCGGAATCGGCGAAGCCCACATTGTTCATGAAGATTCCCTTCTCCGGATCCGTCTACCGGATGTGGAACTCAACCGGCTCTCCAGTCTGGAACGGCAAAAGGAGTTGAGGGAGATTGGTGCTTCATCCGGGGTAAGATTTGTGACAGTGGAGCTTCTCCCATTGGGATTGAACTACATTCCTGTAAATACCATCGCCAGCTCAAGAGGGGGACCGGATCGGTGACAATCTCCCCTTCCGCCATGGGTCCCACGTTCGAATCCATCGAGGAAAGGGTGAATTCGGGTGAGAGGCTCTCACCCGAGGATGCCCTTTTTCTACTAAGGAGCAAGGAGATTCTCCACATCGGGAAGATGGCCAACCGTGTACGTGAAAGGCAGTGGGGAAACCGTTGCACCTACAACATCAACCGTCACATCCATCCCACCAATATCTGCGTGTTCCGCTGTACCTTCTGCTCCTTCTACCGTAAACCAGGCCAAGAGGGGGGATATCTGGTTCTGCCCGAGGAGGTGGTGGATCGGGTCAGGGCAATGGCTGATTCAGGCCTGACCGAGCTGCATATGGTGGGAGGTTGCCATCCAACAGCGCGTGTCGAGCACTACTCCTCTCTCTTTCGCGCGATCAAGAAGGAATTTCCCAACATCCATATCAAGTCATTGACCGCCGTAGAGATTGCCTGGTTGGCGCGGGTCAGCAAGATGAGTTATCGCGATGTGCTCTTAAACCTTAAGGAGTCGGGTTTGGATTCTTTGCCAGGAGGGGGAGCGGAGATCTTCGCTCAGCGTGTGCGGGATCTGACCTGCGGAGGCAAGTGTGGCGCTGAGGAATGGCTCGAGGTTCACCGTGTCGCCCATAGTCTTGGCATCCCCTCGAATGCCACGATGCTCTATGGGCATATCGAGACGGATGAGGAGATCGTGGACCACCTCTCGCGGTTACGAGACCTCCAGGATGAAACCGGTGGATTCATGACCTTTGTGCCACTCGCTTACCATCCAGAAAATAATGTCATGGAGATCACTGAAGGGCCGAGTGGCTTGCGTAGCCTTCAGGTGCTTGCAATTAGCCGGTTGTTCCTCGATAACATTCCTCATATCAAAGCTTATTGGATCATGTTGGGACTGGAAATCGCTCAAATGGCTCTGTGGTTCGGTGCCGATGACCTCGATGGGACTGTGGTCGATGAACACATCTACCATGATGCCGGTGCCATGACCCCCGATGCACTCAGTGTGACTCAGCTCCGCAAGCTTATTCTTGATTCCAACAGAGCTCCCATGGAGCGTGATACTCTTTACCGTCCGGTGATCCGGGCCGTTTAAGTATCTTCCCTTTGACAGAAATGACCGGGAGTGGAATGTCCGGGGGAAGAAGTCTTCCCCTTGACATGAAGAGGGTTGCCTCATATTTTTCAGTAGTCTGAAATCATTAAACTTGCGTCACGGATTAACATGAACACTCAGACTAAGAAAGACCTCGTCAAAGAAGTCTCAGCACGTACGGGTTTGGACATCCAGACAGTCCGCGATAACATCCAGTGTATGTTTGATACGATGTGCGGAGGACTTGGCCAGGATGGGAACATAGAAATCCGTAATTTTGGGATATTCAAGGTGAAATCGATTCCTGCACGTTCGGCAAGGAACCCCAAAACGGGTGAAACGATTCAGGTTCCGGCCAAGAGACTGATTCACTTTAAACCGGGACAGCTGATGAAACAGCGGA
>CAZORO010000114.1:0-12093 GCA_964581845.1 uncultured bacterium | reverse complement strand
GGCGTTTTCGGGCCTGATCATTGGCCTGATCATCGCATCGTTAACCTCCAACATCCTGCCACCCGCCACCCTGATCGGCGATGCTCCCCGCGCAACCGGCGTCGTGGGACTTTATTTGTTCCTTGGATATCTCTCGACTGTCTTCGCGCTACGGTATGTGGAGCGGATTGACCTTTCCTCGAACCGGTTCCTAACGGCGGACGAGCCGAGATTGAGGGGTTGCAAGTTCCTGGACACCTCGGTTCTTATCGATGGACGGATCCTGGATGCGGTCAAGACCGGTTTCATGGATGGTCTTTTTGTGATCCCCAAGTTCATCCTTGATGAGCTTCAGAATGTGGCCGATTCCCCCGATTCCTCCCGCCGTCAACGTGGGCGAAGGGGGCTGGATGTAGTCCGGGCTCTGAAGGAAACACAGATGAACCTCGAGATTCTCCAGAGGGATTATCCCCACATCCAATCGGTGGACGCGAAGTTGATTCAATGTGCCAAGGATTACCAAGGGAGGATTGTCACCAACGATTTCAACCTGAATAAAGTGGCGGAGATCCACAACATCGAGGTGCTCAACATCAATGATCTGACCAACGCGCTCAAACCGGTGATCCTGCCCGGTGAGATCCTGACAGTCACTGTTCTGAAACCTGGCAAGGAGCAAGGGCAGGGGGTGGGATATCTGGATGATGGGACCATGGTCGTGGTGGAGGAAGGGCTCAACCACATGAGACAGGAGGTTGAAGTCATGGTGACCAGTATCCTCCAAACCGCGGCGGGACGGATGATTTTCGGAAGGATGCCCACCGAATAAACCATTCCATACCGCGACACCCGCAGAGTATGAAAAGGGTTCATCAACACGATTCCGGGATAGCGAATTCATTCGCTTTTTGACACAAAGCCGTGATGTTCTTCACAGGGATGAAACAAGGCGAATGAATTCGCCACTCCTTCCTTTTTCCTTGCTACCAGCGCTCTTTTTTTGAGACAATATGTTGACTCATTTTACACAAGATATGGGATTCAATTCCCCACGGATTCGATTTGATGTCTGATTATCTTTTCCGCCAAGATACCATCGCGGCCATAGCCACTCCCGCTGGACGTGGAGCCATTGGCATCATCCGCATTTCCGGCTCACAAGTTCTGCAAGTTCTTTCTCCCATCTGGAAAGGAAAGGCCCCCAGCAGCCTGCAACCAAGAACTTTTTCACTGGGTGAAATTCACGATTTGGAAGGTGGCCTATTAGACCAAGCACTCTTGGTCCGCTTCGCCGCCCCAGACAGTTACACGGGCGAAGACATGGCGGAGCTTCACTGCCATGGAAATCCCTCACTCCTGGCAGACATCCTCAGGCTGCTGGTATCGATGGGGGTACGTCCAGCGGAGCCTGGGGAATTCACTTTCCGGGCTTTTCGAAGTGGAAGAATTTCGCTTCTCCAAGCGGAATCAGTCGCTGAACTGATCGAGGCACGTGGCCATTGGGCCAGACGTAATGCTCTACGAGTCCTTGCTGAGAAAGGGGACTCCTGGGTCCGTAAGGCACTCGACGATTTGCTGGGAATCTGGATTTGTGTTGAAGCGGACCTGGAATTCCCTACCGACGATCTGGATTCTCTCAGTCCATCCAGCCTTTTACCTGGACTGGAGGCTCTACATAGCAATCTCGAAGAACTCCAACAGAGGTCCGTGCTCTATTCAAAGCTCCAGGAGGGCTATCGAGTTGTTCTTGCCGGACCTCCGAATGTGGGCAAATCCAGCCTTTTAAATGCCCTGCTGGGGTATAACCGCGCCCTGGTAACCGATATTCCCGGAACTACCCGAGATACTTTGGAGGAATCTTTTGAAACAAGTGGAATCCCCATCCGCCTGATTGACACGGCGGGGTTGGGAGAGTCGCAGGACTTCCTGGACAGGAAGGGGATGGAGCGTAGCCGTGAGGCTCTGAGCAGGGCTGATCTGGTGCTTGCCATTATAGATGCCAGTTCCCCGGAACAGGAGATGGCAGGCAGTCTCTTGACCGAATGGTTACCACAGGACAGCTCCAATCAGGAGATCCCTATGCTCCTCGTAGCGAACAAGGCAGACCTGCTCCCGCGCGGATCCCCTTGGTTCGAGTCTCAAAGCGCGGTTCTTGTGTCAGCAAAGAAAGGAACCGGTCTTGACCGCTTAACAATAAGAATTGGTGAAATTCTCAGACAGGCGGGAGGAATGGATCTAGAGGAACGCATCATGCTCAATCAGCGCCAAGCCAGAACTCTCGCGCAAGCCATCGAGGCCATCGAAAGAGGGATGAACAACCTGGAAAAGGGGGCTCACCTGGAACTCGTGGCCACCGATTTGGCGGATGCAAGAACAGCCCTTGAGGAGCTTTCGGGAAAAACTCTACACCTTGACTTGTTAGGGGCCATCTTCAGCCGCTTTTGTATCGGTAAATAAGAAAGGGACGGGTGAGGTTGGGCGGAAGAAGGACCCCACCCGTCATTGTTAGGGCGTATTTGGTGTCGGTGTTGGACCAAAGGTGTACCAGTACAGGCTCAATTCCAACAGATCATGAACCGAATATGGTTTAGCTTTAAGCAGTTCAATCAACTTGTGAGGATTCCAGAATAGCCCCAATGTCGGGGTAGGTGTGATGGTGGGTGTCTGGGTTATAGTGAAGGTCGGCGAAGGAGTCGCTGTCTTCGTCACCGTGGGCGTGTAGGTGACAGTCGGAGTCGGGGTCAGTGTGGGTGGATTTGGATGCTCGGTGGGAGTCGGGGTTGTGTTCAGCGGAGTCGAGCCATTGTTAAAGAGATCCGAACCCGCGTTGTATTCGGTGCTGTTATTATAACCATCGTTATCTGCATCTTCATCACCGTCTAACACCCCATTACCATCGGAATCGTCGTTATAGGGAGAAAATCCGCACAACCCAGCTCCTGCCTCGAAGACATCTGGCAGGCCATCATTATCAGCATCCAGATCCTCGAAATTGCCAACACCATCGTTATCCGTGTCGATCTGGTCGGGGTTATAGACAGTGGGCGAATTATCCACCGAAGAGCAAACCCCATCATGATCGGGGTCCTCGCAAAGCTTTTCGCCGAGTGCCATCCAAGAAATACGTTGGGTTGGAGCTATGGCACCTGAGGCGGCATCGGCAACAAGCATGACTTGGAAACCATTGACCGTGACATTCGTGACGACTGGATTTGTTCCGCCTCCCTCGTGCGAGACCAGTACTGCCGGGACAGAAGCAAATGGGGAGTCAAAATTTACCGTGATCGCAGCAGGTCCGGCATTGGTTGATCCAGCTTCGCCGGGTACGGGTAACGTGGAGGGAGTCAAAGCCATCCAATGAACTATTTCACTATATCCCGCGGGTGGTGTTTGAGCCGCGTTAGCCCGGACACGCAATCTGAATCCTGTATGGCTGATACCACGAACCACCGGGTAATAGGTATTCGCTGGATCATTTTCAGATTGAATTGACGCAAAGACGAGTGGTTTAACACCGTATGGGAACGGAACCGCGAAAACGACATCCACAAAATCAGTCCCAGCAGACCTTCTCCCCTTCTGCCAACCCTTGGGAGGGTGGGACAAAACCAGGTATGACATCTTCTCCGATGTGATCGCCCCACCTAATCCTGCATCTTTATCGACACGATATTCAAACGACAACGGACTTACATTCCGGAGATTGGCTACAGGCGTTAGCCCAGAATCGTTACTGACTGGGTTCGCGAATACAGATGGACTAAAAAGGATTGGATTTGGATAGACGTAGGTATTGAATACGCCCGTGGCATTTAATGTACCATAACGGAAGATCGCATCGGTTGAGTTGTTGGCATTCAATCCTAGTGAATATTCAGCACCATCCGGGAAACCATCTCCATCGGTATCGACAGATGCCGGACCATATCCCAGTGAATTCTCAAGGACATCCTCGAGACTATCGCCATCACTGTCAGGATCACAGCCATCGCCGACTCCATTACTGTCCGTGTCAATACCATTCCCCGGTGTTGTGGGGCAATTGTCCGTGGCATCGGGAACGCTGTCTCCATCCGTATCGGCATGGAAGATACTGGTTTCACGTCCTTTGTTGAGTCCCATGACCTCGATGAAATTGGCCAGTTCATCTTCATCGAGATCCGAGTAGGGATCAAGCAAGTTGCAAAGCAGGTACCCGGAAGCATTCATTTCAGCGAAAGAAAGGTCCAACGCCAGAATTGCTCCGTAGGAGATGTTGAGATTGAGTGTTTTCTGAGCAATCTGAACCTCCAAGTCGGTTCCGGGTGTGTAGTTGCCGTAGCAATCCTGGATCATGCTCAAGGCCGGGAAGTACTCAGGGATTCCCAGAAGGGTATAGTAATCTTGCATCAGGGAGTTAATTCCCGCACGAGGTTGTGGTGTCAGGGTATCGGGGAACTGGACAGGATTTGCTAAGCGGACTTTTACTTTTTGAACTGCGGGAAGCAGCAAACCATATCCCACCCGCCCGGCGATGTGGACTGAACCATCACCCAACTGGGTAAGATATCCCAAAGCACGATCTAGAATGGCCATTGCGGCAGTATCCGAGACGGATACCACCATACCAGCGGTTGTCTGGACAAGCCGGCTAGCGAGAAGTGATTTATAAGCGCTCAGCCACTTGTCCAGCAAATCGGGTGCTCCCTCTGAATACCAATCAGCTGGATTGATTTCATGTGGCGCCGGATCGTTGTAGTAAGGAAGATAACGCCGTGCGCTCCATTCTGTTTGGACCTGGTGAATACCATTCATATTTTGGCTGGATTTAAGCGCGAACCGGATCAATGAAGGACGTCCACGCGGGCAGCGGACATCCACGAAAACCGGCGAATAAGGCGTAATAGTAGCAATCGCCTCACCCGCCAGATCGCGTACAGCGAAATCAAGTGTTTGGGTCAACGGAAGAGGGACACCGGCAACCTCTCCCCCGATGATCGATTCGACTTCATAAAGCCACCGCGCCTTTGGCATACTACCCACGTTTGTTTTCGAGGTACCACGCAATTCCTCGTCAAAGTCCGCCCAACCATCCCCATCGGAGTCAGTTGGTTTTAAGGGAGGGTTATAAAGAGGGGGAGAGCCTCCGGGGTGGCTATTCGGATCGAGTGGATTTGTTCCATTCGTTGTCTCATCCTCATCACTGAATCCATCTCCGTCGCTATCGTTACCTGTTGGATCGGATCCTCGTAGGATCTCATCGAGATCGGTATATCCATCTCCATCCGTATCTTTATCAGCGTCCGATATGAAGGGATCAAACGGTGCATCGACGTATATTTTAGAAAGCAGCACCTCGATAACATCCGGGATACCATCACCATCCGTATCTATCGTAGGGGGTTGATTGATGGTGTATGCAACAGTCTTTTCGTTTGAGTAGAAACCAGCATTCAGGCTTCTGATTTTTAAGGTGCGGCTTTGTATAATGGGAATTTGGACCAAATTGACACCCATCGAATCCCAGGAGGCTGAGGCTTCGTTATAGATTTCCACGATGGAGGTTGAAGGATATCCCTTCACCGCCACGGAGAGAGAGTGGTTATAGGTTCCTCCCACCGGAGAGGCCGAAACGCCTGGTGCCGAGGAGGCTGGGTCAGGAAGAAGTGCCTCCCCAAAGCTGAATATTGAAACACGAGGCAATGGGCTTATGAACGGAGGATAGAGCTGCCCAATATCATTAGGCATCCATCGCTCCCCCGGCGTGTATGTATAAGGTTTAGTCGATGTTCCATCAAGGTTTGGAGGAGATCCAGGACTGTAGTCCTCATAATGGATTTTCGTGGCATCAATCCGTGTGGTGTAGTCACCCACATGGTAAGATTTAGTAATGAGACCGCTGGCATCAAAAACAAGCACGTTCTCATTATTCGCGAAATCCAATGCCACCGCCGGAAACAATAGCACGGCTAAGGATAGCACGGAGCATATTTTGAGCATTGCTTTTGCCATGATTACGCCGCTTTTAACATTCATCTTTCTCTCAGTCAGGCCAATAGGCTATGGAATTTCAAGCCAATCGCTGTAGTGCATGGCTGTTCCCTCACCCGTTCCGGGATCCACTACCATGACTTGGTATCTTACTTTGGTTCCACGTTTACAAGGATAATTGTCGGCGAATATGAGCCGTAATCCACTTACATCCGGCCGAATCGAGACTGGGAAGATAAAGTTGACCAAGGGACTGGCGAGGAAAATAAATGGGTCATCGAGATGTTCTGAACTAAAGATCCCCGCCGCTCCAGGTACTTTGGTTCCCTTCCTGTAGCACCAGAAAGTGTCAATCAAAGGACTGACTTGAACGAAATCCTTCGCCTCTTCCTGGCGGTATACAATGAATTTGCCGTACTTGTTGGCAGCACGTAGCTGGTCGCAAATTCCGACGCAGTTGAAGGGGATACCTTGGAGACAGGGTTTTTCTTTGGTATCCCGGCATGTGGGCATTTGGACATCGCATCGTTCCGAGATATTGAGAGTATCCGTGAGGTCATCCGAGAGGACAAGAACGGGTTGAGGGTAATTGTCCACATTCAGGAAGTACACCAGGATTCCGGAGCCAACTGGTGTTTCTGCAACGGGAGGCCATGTCAGGTGGTCGCCCGGCTCCTTTTCCCATGTTCCGCAAAGGGTCTCGGACCAGGGACTGCCTCGTAGCGCTTTATCAACAGCGCGGGCCCGGTAACAGAATTCTTCATTCAAGTCGGTGGCGGAATTGAGATTAACCTGAACCTCATACAGCCCATTGGTGTATTTCAGGTTGGAGTCGTTGATCCAGTAAGTTTCATAAGTGATCGATCCATTCTTTTCTTGCGACAGGACGAATGCCGATAATCCCTCACTTTGGGCCGCCCAACGGACGGTAAATTTTGGCGAGGAATCGGTCCCCGCCGGGTCAACGCTGTGCATCAAGGGGGCTTCGGGATCCGTGGTTGGGAGGTTCACACAGTTCAAATACTTGATATAGGAACCAACGTTATTCTTGCTGAACACGCGCACGCCGATGCAAGCACCCGCCGGGACAATGGCGGTAAGGTCCTCGGTTATACAATAGATTTGCGGGCCTCCCGCGCTTAAGGGCGCGAGAATCTGATCAAATGCCGTCATCTTACCATTCAGCTCATGGAACACACGGGCCCGCTCGCCAGGCTGCAATTCCACACAGATATTGATGGGTTCATCGGGATCCAATGTCTCTCCGGGGTTTCCTGGATACTCCCGGCAGATCTCAATGAGTTCAAAGCAGAGGGGAACCTCATACTGGCACAAAACTGTTGTGAAGTAATCGGATGAGGCCAACAGAGAACCATTCGCATCATAATAGCGGATCACAAACCTGCGTCCCTGAGTGCCACGGTCACCGCAAAGAGACTCACAATAACGCTCAAGATCCTTGACGGCGATAGTTGCCTCTCCACGTACCATTTCCCGGCACGTGATCAAGATGAGGCGATCTCCAGGTTTCCTGCCAGGTTCAGCTTCTCTCTCAGCGCAAACCTCGTACAAACAGACTTTAGCTGCTATTTGACTCTTAGTGACGTCATAGAACCGAAATCGTAAGAGTCGATTATCCTGTGGACAATCTTCCCGGCGTTTTACATAGTATGTACATCTTTCAGTCTGTATGGATGCGACTGGTTCGGGTTGGGTCCGGTCCCACAGAACTCCACGCACGGGGGGTGAGAGCGGACTTTGATTATCAAACTGATCCACCGCGATGAGGCGGTACCAATAAACGTGGTTATCCGGATTGGGAGTTGAATCGATGAAGGACCTTTGCTTTATACCATTCGCCAATGTCCGCAAACTGGCCGCGTCAGATTGATTGATCACAGTAGCCAGTTGAGGCGGATTCCCGGCGGGATGGCTGTTCACATCACACCTGTTTGTTCCAGACACATTCTCGATTTCGTCTGGCCAGTAATCAAGATCACTGTCCACTCCCCAGCTTTGCGCCTGTTCCTGAGTCGAGAACCGGAAGACCAGGTATTTTGTAAAGTCGAGATCGGTTTCACGGTAGTTGCGCGGGAATGGCGGTTCTCCCTCTGGAACATAATAGAGCTCCGAGGGGGAAGCGTATTTGGGTGGGTTGAGGAAAGTCTTTTTACTTCCATATTGCCGTAAATAATTGGCGGTGTTGATTTCATCCCAGACGAGTTGAATGCGCGGAATCGCGGGGGTCACTGGATCCTTGATCTCTTCCGTACGGACCCCCCAAGGAGCGGGTGGAGGCATTGAGTCAGGGACCAACGCCTCCAGCTCTCCTGTCGACAAAGAATACTTTCCGGTCAGGTCTCTCGCAACAAGGTAATAAAAATAGGTTTTTCCACGCTCCAAAAACTCGAAGTTTGACGGATTCCCTTCATCAATGGCGAGAAAGCTCTCTCTGCCCTCGGTTGGGGCCTGACCCGCCACGATAATCGGTTGATTATTGATCTTCGTCAACGCTGGGTTAAATGAACCCGACAACTGCATATTCCGAAGATCATTCGGTCCCAGACCAAGGTTTGTTTCCGACCTGTAAAGATCGTATCCAAAGGTCAGGATCCGCAGACGCAGGCTTTCCGGTTCCTCGGGGATATCCCAGCGGAAGTGAATCCGCCGGTCATCAATTCCCCGTCCGATCAATGAGCAGCCGCCCACGAATACTTGCGCAAAATCACCTGGAACCGGGAGGATATCAACCACAGTTGGATCGACCACTGTCTTCCCTAACGGCAATGTCTCCGTGGTTCCCACCACTCCAGTTAACATATATTCATAACTTCCAAATGCAATAAGTGACCGGTCAATAAATGCCTGTCCAAGGGAGCGGGACACGTCGATATTCATTCTGGAGAGGAAAACATTCCGCATCGGATTATAATTTTCCGATCCTGATGTGGCGCTCAGGACATCATGGAGGTATGTGTAGACCGCCGAACCTGTCACGGTTCCGCCTGAGTCGTTTTCAGCCCACTCCTGGATATCCACCAGACGGAGTTCCTCACCGGCTTCCTCGAAGTAAGTCTGAATCGCGGGTACTTCCACGAGGCCCCGGGGAATTTCCGCAATCAAACTGAAGGAACCCGGAACCGGCCGCCGGTATAACCGGAATGCCGTCAGGTCCTCAGGAATCGCCTGCTCCAGGGGTCCCCAGATAAGGAGTACTTGGTTGTTCCCGGTCACCGTGTTTTTCTCGACCATACCGGTGAAATAAAGCCGGTCCTCCGCCGATGCACTCGATAGAGTGAACAGGAAGAGGCTAAGCGCCATTAAAACGCGTGGTATGAGTTGTTTGTTTGCGTTTCGCATTGGTTTTGGCTACGTCAATATGTGTTCTTTCTTAATCACAACAACTGAAATCCGGGCCACTCAGGCTGAATTCCTCATCAACGGAGCTATACGTGGCACCAAAGCTCGCGTCCCCCGTAAGGCACCAGTCATCATCACGTACATCTGAAATGCTATTCCAGTCTCCTGGCTCGCAGAATCCGATTCCACCGGCAATCCATCCATTCCCTTGGAATTTATAATCATCCCCGGATTTGAGACCCATCAGAGTGAGTTTTCCCTTGATGGAAACAAGGCAGATGGCTTCACCATAAACAGAACCACCAAAGAGACCGCCGAAAACTCCTGATAGATACCAAATACCGAGGTCTACCCCTACACCAATTGTCAACGGACACCCCCAGTTGATGATGGGCAGCGAGACGGCTCCACGAACATAGATCCCCTCGAGAGGCACTACTTCGCCAATGAAGCCGGCGACCTCGGGATCTAACCTTTCAAGAACTCCGAAGTCGCAACTCTTCCCAAAATAGAAGGCCAACACATTGATCGTGTAGGATTCAATGCGTCCCGACGCTTTTCCACCGACATAGTTTTCGATGGCGCCCATTCCGAATTCAAGGCCGATATCCTTGATCGCGGCAGCCTCAAAATTGAGTTCTCCAGAGGTATAGATACGTCCAAACACTCCGATGGGTATTCCACCATCAAGAGTGAATCCAAGCGCGGCCTCCTTGATACCGATGGGTAGACCAAGCATGTCCGCGGTGATATCCCGGGTTGAAATAACAGCGTCAATGAGGCCCGTACCATCCGATACGCAGGCCCCCTTGCCATTCTCGGAATTCCAGCTGGTGATATCCAACGCCGCGAAGTAGGTGGTCGGATCTGGGTCGCCACCAAATGTAAATTCTGCTTCAATATGGATCTGCTCCAGTTCTTCCTGATTGGCGATGGCATATCCATCCAAACGTCCGCTTACCAGATCGAAGTCCGCAATCGCGCTAGTCACTGAATCAATCGCGGCGTTAAGGCCCTCGGTGATCGCCTCGATGGCTTGCTGAATCAGTTGATTAATACTCGCCGTCATTTGAGTCGCCACTTCATCAACTGCATCGGCGACTGGGGACATAAGATCAAAGAAGGCTTCATTAAGATCAATGACCGGCTGGCTGTTGAGAATGGCGTTACGAATGATCGACTTGATATCCCCTGCATCGGGAGTGGGCACCACGCTCAGCGCCTGCTCCAGAATGGCGGTTAATTCGTTGATAATCGCATCCTGAGCCTCCTGGAGAGGAGCACTCAAAAGTGTGTCAATCGCATCGGCGAAGACCATTTGGAATGCCTTGTCTGGATTCCCCGTAATCTGGGATTGGAGATTGTTGGCGATGTCATGAAGAGCGCCACTTGGGAACTGAGATAGGAGGTTGGTAACCATCAATGTGGCGAGTTCATTCAATTTCTGTTTTCCAAGGGCCAGCAGTGCGTTGTAATCGGGATAGAGTCCTGGGTCCGGGGCCAGGATATCCGCCGTGAGCAATTCCCGCAGACTTGTGACATTGCCCTTTAATGCGAGGACTTGGGAATCCGCATCATTCAGGAACCCAATCAAAATTGACTGAGCCGTGTCGAGCATGGAGTTGACCATGTTCAAGCTGGTCAGGATCTGATCGAGAAGATTTTCCGCGTCATCAAAAATAGTGGGCATTGCGGAAAGCGCGCCTTGCAAGAGACTTTCCGCATCGTTGATGATCTCCTCCAGGGAGTTCGCGACTGAATTGATGGTATTGAGGACATCGTTGAGCAACGAGGTATCGATATCCGCACCGACCGCGCTGGCCGCGGTTTCAAGCGCTGATCCAATCGAATTCAGCGGTACAGACTGGATGGCATCGAGGACATCCTGAACCGTTCCCTTGATTTCGTTGACCTTCTGAATAATTGGATTGCCCGAGAGACTCGTGAAACTACCCAACGCACCAGCGGGATCGAGAATCGTGTTCTTAATCGTGTTGAGGAGGTTTGTAACATCGCTCAGAGCACCGTCCAGATCGTTCGCAAGAGAATTGACTTCATTCTTGGCTGTGGAAATCCCATTGTGGAGGTCACCCAGAGTTCCCTCAATTAGTTCCAGGGCATCGTGCAATTTCTGAAGCGTATTGGCGATTTCCTCTTGTTGAGCGGGCGTGTATGGATTGCCCGGATAGGTGTTGACCACATCCGCCGGTGCGGCAATATAGGCGGCCAGCTCATCGAAAAGACGCTGAAGTTGACCTGAAGCGCCATTCAGAGGTTCGGCGCCTGAGGTAATTTGAGAAAGAAGCTGCTCACGGAATTGATCAAGCACATCAGCGGTCCGGGACGAAATCTCCTCCGGGATCCGGTTCACTGATCCAATCGCGTCAGCAAAGTCGTTAATCACGGAATTTACCGGACCTGAATTAAGAGCTGCGTTAACAACCGGAGTCAGAATCTGTGTCAGATCACCACCTGTTACCTGCTTGACCAGTTCCTCGGCATCGAGAACATTATTGAAGATGTCCTCGAGGCTGAAACTCGGATCTACACCGAGATATGTATGCAGAAAATCATCGATATCACCCAGATCGGTGAGGTTGACCTGGAAATTAGTGATGGCGGCGAAGTCCGCGCTGATTCCAAATGAAAACTTGGTCCGTTCCGGGTTGAGGTAATCGGGAACGCTACCGATGGTGATGACAGGATTGCTATCGCTAATCAGGTTATAGACCTTCTGGATGCCCAGGAATTGGGGCATCGCGGAGCCATCGGAGCGGTTGTAGG
>CAZORO010000113.1:0-12214 GCA_964581845.1 uncultured bacterium | reverse complement strand
CGCTGGTTCCAGTTCATGCGGTAACAACGGCAGGTGGGGTCGTTGGTGACCTCATCGGGAAAGGGGTATTGGCAAGCTTGTGTGATTTGCTCATGGTAGCGGGCGTAAGTGAAATAGACACAATCATCGTGGCCGCACTTGACCTCGGGAATGAATTTCCGAGCCACTCCTCCACGAGCGCGTTCCTCGATGTCGGCGATGGCTTCTTGAGTGGTGGGATAGATCTGGACCAGGTTATTGACCTGGCCGGCGATGAGTGTATTCAGGACAGAAGGGCAAACATTGGCCACCACAAACTCCCGGCGGTGGCTCTTCGCCTCACGGTGGGCGGCGACGAACTGGCCGGTGATGGTAATATCCATGGTGGGAACATTCCGCATATCGACGATCAAGGCGCCATTTGCTTCACGAACTTCCCTGTAGAGCAAGGCACCCAGATCCTGGATGTCATGGAATGTTAAATCATCCTTCAAGAACAAAACCGAGGTATGGCCATACTCCTGGATATGATATCGCATTCGCGGGCACCTTTTTTCCTCAAGCCGAATACCCAACATGCCAGCCGGTATTCGAGACCTTGTCAATATGGACTGCGCACAAACATTAATATCAGCATGGTATGACACCAAAAACTTCCACCATTAACGATAGGGAAGACAGTAAGAAGGTGTCAAGATTGGTTCACAGAATCTTTCTCATGGGATCTTTACCTCAGGGGGCTTCGCGTGAGGATGGATCTCGCATTAACCTCATTGTTTCAGGAAGGAGGTTCCAAAGGAAATGGATCAAACGGATTTGAAAGGACTCACGGCGCTGGTTACCGGTTCAAGTAGGGGGATTGGACGGTGTATCGCAATGCGGCTAGCCAAGGAGGGGGTGAATCTGGTCCTGACAGCTACCAGGGAACAACCCCTCCTGAAAGTGGCCGAGGTAATACAAGAAGAGGGGGGTCAGGCTGCTTGTTTGATTTGCGATCTGACTCGCGTGGAGGGGCTTTCACGGTTCATTTCGCAAGCGGCCTCGTTATATGGTGGCCTGGATATTCTCATCAACAATGCTGGCTGGAGTGTCCGTAAACCGTTGGTGGAAACAACCAATGAGGAATGGGAGATGTGTTTCGCGGTCAATGCCACCGCCCCCTTCATCCTGGCCCGGGAATGCTTTGAATATCTTCGCCAGTCCCGTCAAGCGGCGATTATCAATATCGGTTCCGTGGTGGGTCATAAGGGGTATCTCAGTCAGGGGGCCTATGGGGCTTCCAAGCATGCCTTGATGGGGCTGAGTAAGGTTCTCGCGGCGGAACTTCAACCTCATGGAATCCGTGTCCACACCATCAACTCAGGTGCGGTGGCCACTGAGATGATCCGCGAAATGCGGCCTGACCTTGACCCAAAGGGTATGATTGATCCCGGTTTCATCGCCGAAATGGTAGTTTTCTTGCTCAAGTATCGATGCTCGGGGGTGGTGGATGACATCCACATCCGCAGAGCATCCGGTGAACCATGGTTTTGAAGAAAACCTCACCCCCAACCCCCTCTCCCACCAGGAGAGGGGACTATATCCTCCCCCTTCTCCCTGTGGGAGAAGGGGGTTGAGGGGATGAGGTGACTACGACGTCTTAGTGCTCGTGTGGATGTCCTGAGGAGTCACCGGCTTGGAGGACAGCAACCTTCTCGGAGCTGACTGGGGAAATGGTTTGGGACCGCTGTAAGCCCTCAAGCACATAGAAGGCGCCCGCCAAGGTGGTGAGGGCAGCGGTCAGTATGTGGAACCAGGTGCGATTGATGCAATCGGCGATGATGAAGAGGGGGAACCAAGGCAGTTCGATGATCTCATGTCCGGGCAATGTGAGCAGCGCCGCCATGATCACCGTTCCCTGACAAACCGTCGCTGCTTTTCCCGTCAGACATGGCGAGATTTCCGTGTTGTACCCCAAGATAAACAACAGAACCCACCCACCCAGGATGAACAGCTCCTTGAAAAACACCACCATCGCCAGCCAAACCGGTAATGCTTGAGCCCAAGCTAAAAGAGCGATGGAGAAGAAGGCAAAAAACTTGTCCGCCAGAGGGTCGAGAAATGCACCCAGGGGGTTTTCAAGCTGGTACCTCCGCGCCAACCATCCATCTAGATAATCGGTCAAGAGAACAATTGGTACAAGCACAACTGTTACTAAATAGTATGTATGTGCCAGAAAAACCAAATCCTCCCCTTTGTCCCGCCAAGTGATGTAATAAAAAAGGAAGTAGAAAAACACCGGTAAAAGGATCAGCCGGACCAATGAGACCAAGTTGGCGATGTTCAAATAAGACGGGGGTTTGATCTTTAGATTGGTTCCCATGGCTGTTGTCTTGTGACCAGAATCTAGGCATGATAATCTTCTCATGTCAACTCTCAAAGTGAGAACTGGCTACAAACTACCGGATTGCGTTACCCGAAATGAACGCTTATTGGAGGGAGATGGCTTCCAACGAGGATCTTAGAGAACATAAACGGTTGCAAGCCAGGGTGAGAGTGGAATTCCGTGTCGCCTCCCAACCGGATAATCCCACGTACATAGAAGCGGTAACTCGTGATATCAGCGCGGGGGGTGTTTTTATCGAACTGGCGGGATCCCATCTCACTATCCAGGGCGAAAATGAGGTGGATGATTTCCTCCTCATTAAGAGTCCCCTTGACCTAAAGATCTCACTCCCCTCCCACAGTGAAAGCATCCTCGCGAAAGGGAAAGCTGTCTGGATCGAGAAGCAGTTGCCCGGAAAAGATTACCGTCATGGTGTCGCGATCACCTTCACCGAGATTGCCACCAATGACCGCAAACTGATTGACCGTTACGTCCTCAGCCGTCTCTAGGCCCCCATTTCATCAGGCCTTTGAGTCTTCGTTACGATAGCTTTGACAATCTCATCAGGAATACGAAGGAGGAATGCCGTTATGCCTCGAATCACCCTTGTACTTATTCTTCTATCAATTGGGATGATTATGGGATCCGCTTTCGGAGGGGAGATAAACTCGGATGGAGTTACACTGCAGGAAGCAATTGAGGCGCGGACTAATGTCACCCTGCTTGCGGAGGAGGTGGCTGATCCGCGGGCGGAGGTACGCAGATTGATGCGGCGTGAACTTGAAAAGGCAAAGGCCCATCTGGAAGCTGCGAATACATTACTGGCGAAAGGGGAATACGACAAAGCAATAAAGGCCTTCGCGGAAGTGGAAACACTCTACCGGCGGGTACTTGAGGGGAGTGCGGAAGTGGAACGTATGGCCGAAGCCCAGAGGAAAGCGGAGCATGCCCGCGTTATGGCGTCGGTTGTGGTTGAGGGTGAGCAAGCCAAGTCAGCCGAGAGGGAGCTGATCAATGCCGAAGGATATGTTGAGGCGGGGGAGATTGAGGAAGCCATCAAACGGTATGAAGCGGCCTCCGAGGCATATAAAGCCCTCCTGGTTGTGGGTGCGACAGCGACACTCCAGCAGGCTGTCGAGGCCCGGACAGCCATGATTGTCGCACGGCAACTTGTGAAGAACTTGCCACCGGAGGTATCCGAGCCTCAAGAAGGACCTTCACCCCCATCTCCGCATGCCTTACACCGAAGAGGGCTACGCCAGGAAATACAGGAAGAGGTGATACAGGGATTGTTGATGGATCTGCTGAGCAGGGCGCGAAGAATCGAGAATGCAGCTGGTGAGGCACTACGGGAAAGAGACTACACATCCGCGCAAGCGTTATTTGCGCATGCAGAGAGGCTGTACCTCGATGCGGTGGCACGGCAAGCCAGGATTGACGAGATCATCGCGAAACGCACCGCTGGGGAAGAAGCGATGCAGGTGGCCGATGCCTCCTTCGAGACCGAGGGGCGTCCTGTTTCCTTTGAGCGTGGTAAGCTAGCGCTCGAGGATGGGCAGAAGGCGCTCATGCAGGAGGATCTGGAGAAAGCCGGGCAGCTCTTTGATCAAGCGGTGGAACAGTTTGGAAAAGCGAGGACTGAAGCAGCCACTGCCAATGCCCTCACCGTTGCTCAGGAGCGTTTTATCAAGTTGCTCGCCAACTTGGACAAAGACACTCTCACGAAATATGCCCTCGATTCCTTCACAGCAGCCCAGACAAAAGCTTCCGAGGCCCGGAAAGCCAGTGCCGCGGGTCAACTGGAGACTGCCAAGAACCTTTATGAGGAGGCTGCTAGTGGACTGATCTTGGCCTCATCCCAGGCCTTGACACAGCGGAATGTAGAAAAGGCAGCGCCCATCGTGGAACACCTTGAGGAGGCGCTCGCGCGGAAAGATAAGTTTGCGTCGGAGGACATCCTCGCCGAGCTCGAAGCGATCATCCCGATGGATGAACGGATGGCAGGCCTTAAAGAGCGGGTTTCCGCTCTACCGGGACCCGAGAAGGAGCTCTCGATTGACCTGGGTGGAGGCATCATCCTGGAAATGGTCTTAATCCGTCCTGGGCGCTTTACCATGGGATCGAAAGAAGGGCCGACAGATGAAAAACCGCCCCATGAAGTCCGCTTCGACAAGCCTTTTTATATCGGAAGATATGAGGTCACCCAAGCCCAGTGGGAAGCTGTGATGGGAAGCAATCCCTCACATTTCATGGATCCAAACCGCCCTGTTGAGCAAGTCTCTTGGGATGATGCCCAGGAGTTTCTCGGCAAGCTGGAGGTGCGTGTTGAAAAATCCGGTTTCCGCTTACCCACAGAGGCGGAATGGGAATATGCCTGCCGGGCGGGAAATAAGTTGGAGTGCGGCGAGAGTGCTGAATGCCTGAATCCCTACATCTGTGCCGAATGCCTGAATCCCTACGGCTGGTTTAATGGCAACTCGGAAAAGAAGACCCATCCATCAGGAAAGAAGAAACCGAATGCATGGGGGTTGTACGACATGCATGGCAATGTGGCGGAGTGGTGCCAGGATTGGTACCAGGAATACTTTTACACCACCCCCGAGGCTGTGGAGGTGAATCCTGTCTGCACCAACACCGCCTCAGGGGCACGCATACTCCGTGGTGGCCGTTGGAATGAAGACGCCGCTGGTTGCCGGTGTGCTCGTCGTAATGGAGATCACCCTGACCGCCGTTGTTTCGATACCGGGTTGCGTGTGGTCTGCTCCCCTTAAACCGAACTAGATTCCCGCGCCCTTGCGTAACTCCTGAAGCGCCCGGATATACTTGCCGGGGATGACTCCGTGTTGATCCGGCGGCACATTGAGCAACAGGTTCACGCCTCTCTCTTGGCTGGCTTGAAAAATTCCAAGCAGCTCCTCCTTTGAGCGGGGCTGGTCCTCCTTGATGTGGAACCATTCCTTGCCAATCGGATCGCAGATTTCTCCGGGAATGTAATAGTCCTTCCCCTCGATAGTCCGCCAGGCCTGATGACCTCGTTCAGGAGGGAGACTCCGTTCTATGGCGATGATGTCCGATGGCCAGGCATACTCCACATCATAATTCTCCTGGGTGGAGATGCCTGAGTTCATCATGATGATGGTGTCTGGTTGAAGCTCGGCGATATAACGGTAGAGGAAAGTGCGGTAACCACGTCCCAAGACTCCTGGGATATCGATCCACATCTCGGCTATCGGACCAAATTGAGTGAGCAGCTCGGTAATCTGCTTGGTTTGGAAAGTCTGGTACACAGAGGTAGTGAAGGCTGGCGTGTCTCCCGCTGGATCCGAGGGCGTCTTGCTCCCAAAGCGGTTGTGGTTGTCCCAGGAGCAATAATAGAAACCCGGCAGGAGCCCGTACTTCCGGCAGGCTTCAACGAACTTCTCGACCACATTCGTTTTGTTTGAGCTCTGGGCCACAGTGTAATCGGTGTGAGCACTTGGCCAGAGGCAATGGCCGGCCACGTGCTTCGTGGTGAGCACGGCATATTTCATCCCAGCATCCCGAGCCACGGAGATCCATTGATCTACATCGAGACGATCAGGGGCATAGGTTTTAGCTGGAGCCTTGCCATCGGGGAGCTCATTGTCCACATAAGTGCTCATCCCGAAGTGGATGAACATCCCGTACCCCAGACTCTCCCACTGTTTGAGACGTTCCAGGGAGAGCCTTTGACTCCCCTTGCTTTCTCCTGTTTCCGCCGCCCAGGTGGCATTCCCACCCACAACCATGCTGGCCGCGCCGGTAGCCAGAAATGCACGCCGTGTGACTCCCTCGATTGACATGGTGATGTACCTCCCAGATCCAGTAAGTTCTCTACAAAATCTGGATGTTGAGAGACAGAATCGGCCCTCAAGTCATTTTCTGTCTCCGTCTTTCACCCAGTCTTCATTGAAATGGACATACTTAATGGTTTCGCCGGATTGGTCTTGGGTTTTGTAGCTGTAACTCCCATGAATGGTGCCATCTGATCCAAGCGCGAGTGAAGGGTAGCAGGCCGATCCCTTCCCCCGTTCCCAGAGCTCGATGTGACGAATCCATCTCCAGCTGGCTCCATCATCCTCGGAGATCCGTGCAGCCAAACTGTGACGTTCCTCCTCGGTGTCATTGTTCACCAACAGCCAGTCGCCATTCTCCAGCCGCAAGGCCTCAACCCCAGCTCCGGGATCGGGCAGATCAGTATCCTCGCCGATACTCCAAGTCATGCCCCGATCTGTGGAGACCGAGCGGATGATCCGCTTGGGTGGCGGACCATTATCACGCAAGAAAGCCACCAGAGTACCATCTCTCTTGGAAATGATGGATGGTTGAACACCACCCAGCGAGATGATCGGGCTACTCGCGTTCCAGGTCTCACCGTTGTCGTCACTGATCGCCACCAGGGAAAAGCTGAAACCATCTGAGTACAGCGGGAGCAGAATCCTTCCGTTTTCCAGCACGGTGGCCTTGGAACGGGGCATCCATCCCATCCGGCGGGCATACTTGTCGGCTGCCTTTTGTTTGAGTTCCTCGACTTCATCCCCGTGTTTTTCTATAAACTCTTCTGGAAATGATGGCCTGAGTTTCTCGATTCCCTCGTTAACCGCCGACGCGAACTTGTCGCCCGGATCGAAAAGAATCGGACTCTGCCATTGCCAGACCGGAGCACCGGGTTGACGATACCAGGTTGTCCTGCGTGACATGAGAATGGCGGTTTCCCAACGGTTGGCCACAATCAAGGGCCAGAAAAGCCAAAGCTTACCGGTTTTATCCAAGACCATTGCTGAGTTGCAATCCGGAAAACCTGGAAAGTCGGCCATATCGAACACATCCGGCCATTTCTTTTCTCCTTGCCTGAGCCTCGCACCAACAATCCTCACGTCATCGGCGGTACGCTCCCCAGAGCCTTTATACCAGCTCACCAGGATATCCCCATTGGGGAGTTCCACCACGCAGGAGCCATGATTGTGGGCTTTGTTGAGGGGCTCGACCAAAGAGGATTCATAGAGTGGTTCGGCGTTCAAGGAACTGGCCATGGAAACGATGGTAAAGGCGATGACTGCTTTGTACCAAATGTGTCTATTCATAGGGAATCTCCTGGAAAACTTATTCTTTCGGCCTCATCAACGGAAACAGGATCACATCCCGGATGCTGGGGCTGTCAGTCAGGATCATCGCCAGGCGGTCGATCCCAATTCCGATACCACCGGCGGGTGGCATTCCGCACCGGAGCGCGTTGACATAGTCCAGGTCCATCGGATGAGCTTCCTCATCCCCCTCTTCGCGCTGCCCGGTCTGTTCCTTGAACCGGCGGTATTGTTCCTCTGGATCATTCAGCTCACTAAAGCCATTCGCTATCTCACGGCCGTAGATGAAAAGCTCGAAACGTTCCACCCACTCTGGATCATCCTTGCATTGCTTGGCCAAGGGGGAGATCACGGTGGGGTAGTCCATGAGGAAGGTAGGCTGGATCAGAGTGGCCTCGACCTTCTCCTCGAATACCGCGTTGATGATCTTTCCGGGCAGATCAAATTCATCCGTCTGGACTCCCACTGAGGAAGCTTGACGGTGTAACTCCTCAATGGGGGCGTGAATATCCATCGTCAGTCCGGTTTCCGCGCGGATCGCTTCGATCATGGTGACACGCCGCCAGGGACGATTGAAATTCAAAGTGACTCCCTGGTACTGGATCGTGAGGGCGCCATCGAGCTCCTGGACCACGGTGGAGATGAGGTGCTCACAGAGATCCATCACCACCTCCCGGTCTCCATAGGCTTTGTAAATTTCCAGCATGGTGAACTCGGGGTTGTGTTTGATCGAGATCCCCTCGTTACGGAAGTTGCGGTTGATCTCATAGACCGCCTCCATTCCACCCACGATCAACCGTTTAAGGTGTAGTTCGGGAGCGATCCGGAGGTACAAATCCAAGTCAAGTGTGTTGTGGTGGGTGATGAAGGGACGCGCCGCCGCGCCGCCGGCGATGTGGTGCATCATGGGCGTCTCAACCTCAACATAACCCATGCCATCCAGCTCCCGCCGGATGATCGAAAGCATCCGGCTGCGCCGTAGGAATTGGTTACGGACCTCACGGTTCATGATCAGATCGAGGTAACGTTGACGGTACCGGGTCTCGAGATCAGCGAATTGGTAATGGCGGTGAATCGATCCATCCTCCGCGATGGTCTCCTTGAGCGGTGGCAGGTTGTTGATGACCTTGGCCAGCAGTGTCACCTGGTGGGCATGGACCGTAATCTCGCCGGTACGTGTCCTGAAGAGGGGACCCTCGACCCCGATGATGTCTCCCAGAGCGAATTTCTTGACCAGGTGGTCGAAACAGCTCTCTGGAAGGTCATTCTTACGGAAGTAGATCTGGATCGAGCCTTCACGGTCATGCAGATCGCCGAAGACCGCCTTGCCCATCTGACGCAGGTTCAGCAGCCTTCCCGCTAGTCGGACCGGTTCGGTCTCGAATCTTTCCTGGGAGAGATCCTCCGAACAGGTGAAGAAATCAATGGCCTGGCGGGTGTTGTGTGTACGGTCAAAACGTTGACCAAAAGGATTGATTCCTTGCCCATGGAGTTGTTCGATCTCCGCTAGGCGTTGGAGTGTGACTTCGTTTTCTTCAAAGGCTTCCATCAGTGTGATCTTGACTCCCTGAGGATACTCAACAAACGACAGGGGGAGTTATAACGGAATACCACCGGGGCCTCAAGAATTGGTGTTCTCCGCAGGATGATGTTGCTCGGCCCCCGGCAGATTCCACCCCCTGGAGGGTACATGGCATGGATGTGACACGCGTTAAATCTACTAACTGGCGAACAAAACCATGCCAACTGAAGACTTTTTTCGACCCTCCACATGCCCTGCCAGGTATCCATGTGGATGAACCCTTTTCGTCAGCTCCGTGTCCTGTAAAAACTTCGAATCGTATCCCAATGCCTATAGCATTCTAGACATAGTACTGAATTGCTAGAATCGTTTGCATTGATCTACTTTCTCGTTGACAGGATATGTTTTGTGCACTATCTTTCAATTACTTCGCTAATGATTTTATGTGCCAGTATTGCCTGTCCTGCGGTGGAGCGATGAGCGTGAGAATGCAGTACGCAGCAGGTGTTGGTGCTGCTTCGGGGGCATTGACCTCGCAACGGCGTTATGAGTACGACGGCTTGAACCTGTTGCGTATTGATGAGCTCTGCGACGCCAACGGAAATGGTACTATCGATACGGGCGAAGAGACCTGGCGTAAGGTCGAGGTGAACACGCACAAGCCAGGATCGCTGGGAGCATTGATCGGCAAGCGGGTGTATGTTTATTCTGATGCCGCCGACTCCTCTCCGAACAGCTCAAATGACTACACCTACACTTATGACGCTCTGGGCAACGTGCAGGTCGTGTACAAAGCGAGTGGAACCGTTGGCCAGGAGGCGTACTTCTTCGCCCAGGACGCCTTCGGCAACGAGCTCTCCGGCGACGCCAATATCCCCGCCTCCAACCGCACCAACCTCCTCGGAGGAGCAACCTGGGCCTCAGCGCGCACGGCAGGAATCACTGAACACCAGACGGGAAAAATTCAGTCGGCGTTTTCGGGCCTGCAGCATTTTGGTGCACGGTGGTATGATCCCGTGGTGGGGAGGTTCGTGGGGAAGGACGGAGCAACTTTGGGTAATCCAACCAATCATATCAGTCAAAATGGGAGTTGGTCTCCTTATGATTACTCACATGCCAATCCCGTGAGCTTCATTGATATAGATGGATTCTTTTCGCTTGGGCCGGAAGATTATGCGTTGATTACATGTATGGTTGCTGCGTGGGTAAGGTACAAGTTGACAGGAGACGAAGTGCAGTTGGGAAAGGACTGGCTGGCGTGCGCCGAAAAACACGCACCAAGCGTTATGGGGGACATAACAGAGGCATTAAGACAAGCGACAAAGGTGGGCATAGGTAGCAAATGCTGTCAATTCTTGCTTGAAAATGTCGGTAAGATTGGGGGTGCTCAATGCAAGAATGGAGTCCGATGGATAATGCAGAATGGTAAATGGATTCCAGCAATAGTACTCTTCCTTGGTGTAGCAGAGCCATGCAATGCCTGCCCGGAAGGATCATGTTCTCCAATACCTTGTATGGGTTGTGGAGGTCCTAAACCGTCTTCTTATTCTGATTGTATATATTGCCCTTTTTGTATGCAATCAAAGTGAGAGATCTATATGACAAACTATCCTTAGAAAGTGGGTTCAGTTTTATTGTGTGGTGGATCCTTACACGACTTGGAGAAGCAGTATTTGTTGCTCTAACAATGGCAGGGGGTTTTTCCCAGATGAGGATTTCTCAAAAAAGGGAGTTCAAAAAACTACAATCAAAGAAGGAGTCATTTTCTCTATTAAGGGAAAAGAATAATAAGAACCAAAAGATAGCTTTTCTTAAGATTCATCGCCACCTAAAGAATATTAATTTGATAGCATCAGTTCCTTTATGGATTGCAGCGACTGAAGATCCATTAGGAACAAAAGAAGATGTTATTGAATTCTTTGTGAATGGCCCAAAGCGATACAGGCGATTCCGTCAGAAGTTTTTTGAACTGATTTACGAGCTCTATGAAATGAACATAGAAATGGAAGGAAACGGATCATCCGAGAAAGAAGTTCTCAAGTTATTCCTTAAACGATTGGAAGCAGTTAAGGTTTCGCAGTTTGGGAATTTACTGAAATGATGTTCTTTTGTTCTAATAAGCATATCCATCTGCCAATAGAGACTGAGTCTGACAGAGGCGGAATGCTAACATCCAGAAGATCTCCCACGAGCGCGATCTGGTGTTCACCGACCGTAAATCCCGGTACTGGCTGTTGCACGAGATAGATCTTCAAGGTACTCTTAACCTCGGACAACCGTTTCGCCGTGCGCCGGACAAACAGAACCAGCGGATCTTCACGTATACCGAGTGCACACTCCGCCATAATGACGAGTGTGTGCGGTTGTTCAAAAAGGCATCGACGGGACATCGTGAAGAGGAAAAAATGAAGGATGGAGAGACCCGCCGCATCGACGAGTTGCTGCGATGCGATACGGCGTCGATAAGCGTCTCTTCCTCGCACGCTAACGACGAGAATAGGTTTACGGCCAAGCGTGCAACCACTGAGATCGGTCACTTGGCTACACTGGTGGGTCCGTAGTTGAAGATCTTCAACAGCACGATGTATTTGGAATGAAGAGTTCACGGAAGTGGGGTGGGACGAGCGAAGCGCAGTTCCATTAAGATGCCACTGGAAACATGCGGAATCCATTTCTGACGAGGGGCTGAAAATGAATACGAAACGAGTGAACGCGATTGGTTGGGTGTTAGGCCTGTCGTTTATCGCGGCAGTCCTATTGTCCGGGACAGCAATTGCATCGGAGTCTGTCTACAATCCACCGAAACTGTTGGCCGAGAGCTACGACTCTGGCTTCAAGGAGGGGCATGACACTTACAATGGCATGGCCGTGGCAAGCGATGGAAAGGTCTACTATGTGCTGTGCTCGCCGTTTCACGACGTGGCCGGGCGGATGTTCAGCTTCGATCCGGAGTCCAAGGAGATCAAGGACATAGGCGATCTGACAGAAATGTGCGGCGAGAAGGACATGAAAGCCGTTGCACAGGGCAAGGTCCACTGCATTTTCTGGGAATACCAGGGGAAGCTTTACTTTAGCACCCACAATGGTTACTACGTAATCATTGACGATATGGAAGTGATTGGACCGCCGCCCGCGGGTTGGAAGCCGTACCAGGGCGGGCATTTCCTGGCCTATGATCTGACCACCGGCAAGGCCGATGACCTCGGTATCGCGCGGAAGGGTGAAGGAATTGTCTCCATGAGCATG
>CAZORO010000112.1:0-12223 GCA_964581845.1 uncultured bacterium | reverse complement strand
GATTTTTCCACAGCCTCGAGTAACTGAACCACCGCCAAACCATCATAGACATCCGGACTCGGAGGGAGATCCTCCATAACCACCTTTGCAAACGCCTCCAGCTGGTTCTTGAAGGGATTACTGTGCTCGCCCAATGGAGTTGCATATTTTCCATCGCGCGCACTGAATGCGCGAACATGGCTTGTACGGTAGTAAAAGGGAAGAAAAGTATTCACATAGACACTCCCTTCCCCGCCATGGATCGTGTAACCCTCGGACCAGTCCTCATTTACTTTCACCGTGAGCTCGAAATGCCCCACCGCACAATCCTCAATCTCAATGATGCCATGCCACGAAAAACGCTCGCCACTGGCGGCGGACTGAGCTGTCACAGTTTTGATTGGACCTCCCAAATGGAGAAGGTTGTCAAATAGATGCGCCCCATGCGTCCACAGGCCATATCTTTTCTTGTCACTTTTCGGATCCAACGACGGCCTTTTGGATTTGGCGCTGGTAAGCAAAGGTGGTAGCAGGCCCTCCTGCATCGCGGGACGGAATGAGGAATCAAAATACTTTCCGCTTACGGAGAATACATGCCCCAGATGCTCCCGTATGAAATCATGCGCGAAAGCAATTCCCGGATCATAACGCTTCATGCAACCAACTTGGAGCTTCAGTCCTGTCGTCTCCACGGCACGAGCAAGCTTTTCACAGTCCAAGGAATTATCTCCGAGTGGCTTTTCCACGAGAACATGCTTGCCAGCGTGAAGAGCCTGCTCCGCGAGGGGGACATGGAAGTGATCGGGAACAGCGATGAGAATGGCATCCACATTGGAATCTCCAAGCAGGTCCTCATAGCACGTGTAAAGGCGTTGGACACCATAACGCCGTCCAAGGGCTTCCAGTAAATCTCCGGCGGTGTCACAAAGCGCGGCGAGCCTCACGCCACGGGCCTTGGCAAGGGCCGGGAGATGCGCGAATTGGGAAATGGCTCCGCATCCAAGGAGCCCGATTCTTAGATGTTCTTTTGTCATTGGGTAACAACAGACTCCTGATCCAGTTTCCTCCTGCTGGGAGGATAGACAAAAAAAGAGCCCACGACGAGTAGAGCAAAGAGAGTATAGATGACCGCGAAAACCCATGGGGGAGCATCATAAAAAAGGAACCGGCTCATCCAATACCCAATGAAGCTGTAATCCTCGTATCCACCCATCCCTGCTCGTATACGTAACTCACTTTCGAGAGTGGTGAGCGGGCAGATGATTCCAAACCAGCTTTGGACCACCACAATTCCAATGGCTAATATGTGCAGGTACCGGAACAGAGGATTCCGAGGCCACCGCCAGTCCCATATCCATCCCATCACTATCAGGAGTTGGCCCACCACTACGAAAAGGACATAGGAGGTGTGGATCACAAGCACAACGTCGGCGAGAAAGCTGTACATTCCCGGGCTCCAACTATGGCTCCATGTTCAACTTGCGAGGAAAGAGTACCTTGACCAGAGCGCCACGGCAACAGTCTACACAAATCAGTCCACACAAGCGAAGATAAGATTCAAACAATTAGAAAGGCCGAACGTAAAAGATGAAGCATTGTCTTTCCAGAATAGTTGGAGCAGGGTTCATACTGAGTGCTCTCATGGGTGGAATCCACCCCGCTACCTGTCATTGGCCCGACTTCAGAGGCCCCCTCCACAATGGACAGGTCCCCGCCGAAGCGGATGGTTCACCGCTTGGGTTACCGGTACGCTGGAGCGAGTCCGAGAATATAGCCTGGAAAACCCCGATTCCCTTCAAGGGCTGGTCTTCTCCCGTAATCTGGGGGGATCGTATCTGGTTGACCACCGCCACTGAGGATGGCCTGGAAATGTTCGCCCTCTGCATCGATCGTGAAACAGGCGCAATCCTGGTCAACCGCCAACTTTTTACCAACGAAGCCCCCGAACCGCTGGGAAATGATGTCAATGGATATGCCTCCCCCTCCCCCGTCATCGAGGAAGGGCGGGTGTATGTTCATTTTGGGAGTTATGGCACCGCCTGCCTTGATTCAAAAAGTGGCGATACCCTCTGGGAACGGCGCGATTACCCTTGCCGACATTATCGTGGACCTGGTTCCTCGCCTTTTCTATATCAAGACAAATTAATCCTGACCTTTGATGGTGTCGATATTCAGTATGTGGTGGCGCTCGATAAGTTAACGGGTAAGGAAATCTGGAAAGTGAATCGTACAACCGAGTGGACAGACCTAGATGAAAGTGGAAAACCAAAACGCGATGGGGACTACCGGAAAGCTTTCTGCACTCCCATCGTGACCATCATCGATGGAATGCAGCAGTTGATCGCCCCAGGCTCCATGACCGTCTTCGCCTATGATCCCATGAATGGAAAAGAGATCTGGCGCGCACGTGATTTTGGATATTCAGCCTCTTGCCGGCCAGTGGTGGGGAACGGAATGGGTTTCTTCTCGGTTGGGCAGGGTCCCGGCGGATATATGGCCATCCGGCTGAATAATATGCAAGGCGATGTCACCGATTCGCATGTCGTTTGGAGGCAACCATACGGGATGCCCAAACGTTCCTCGCCGGTATTCCTGGATGGCCTGCTCTACATGGCCAACGAGGGTGGAATTATCTGTTGCCTGGACGCCAAGACAGGTGATTTCGTCTGGAAGGAACGGCTCGATGGCGGAGTGACAGCGTCGCCCATCCATGCCGATGGAAGACTGTACTTTTTTGATGAAGAGGGAACGGCCACTCTCCTCAAACCTGGGCGATTTTATGAAGTATTACAAAAAAACAAGCTGGATGATGGCATGATGGCATCTCCGGCTGTTGATGGGAAAGCACTTTATCTACGCACTAAGACGCACCTTTACCGGATTGAAAAAAGAATCTCGCCATAAACCAGAATATAAATAATCAGGGAATTTGAATTAATTCATGGAGGTCATTATTGCCATGCTCCTTCGAACTACAACTCAACTCGAGACCCAAGTCTTCATCGCTGGTGGCGGAATGGCGGGTGTTTGCGCGGCTATCTCAGCCGCGAGGAATGGCGCGCGCGTGGTCCTTTGCCATGACCGTCCCGTCCTGGGTGGCAATGCCTCCTCGGAGATCCGGATGCATATCCTCGGAGCCGATGCACATGGCTTCAGGGGCGAGGAGTTTGCGACTGAGGTGCGCGAGGGAGGCATCATCGAGGAGATCCGTCTGGAGTGTGCGGTCCGGAATCCCCAATACTCTGCTAACATGTTCGATCTCATTCTGTATGAGAAATGCCGCGCTGAATCCAACCTGACGCTACTACTCAATTCAACCCTCACGGGAGTTGTGATGAATGGACGGCGGATCGTGAAAGCTCTGGTGACACGCGAAAGCACCGAGGATGCCTTCGAGATCGAGGCTGATGTTTATGTGGATTGTACGGGTGATGGACGGCTTGGTGCCGAGGCGGGTGCACCCTTTATGGAGGGGCGCGAAGCTTCCCATGAATTTGGGGAGTCACGTGCTCTGGCTCAACGCGATAATAAGCGATTGGGGAGCTCGCTGCTTTTCACCGCACGTGATATGGGAGCCCCAATGCCCTTCACCGCTCCACCATGGGCCCGGCGTTTTAGTGAATCGGATTTACATTTGCGCTCACACAATAATTGGGAATATGGTTATTGGTGGATCGAGTTCGGCGGTTTGCTCGACACTATCAAGGATAATGAAAAGATCCGTGACGAGCTGCTCGCAATCCTTTTGGGTGTTTGGGATCATATCAAGAATAACGGTTCTCATCCTTCTTCAACGAATTGGGCATTGGATTGGTTTGGATTCCTGCCAGGCAAGCGGGAATCCCGCCGGTTCATCGGACATCACATACTCACTCAAAATGACCTAGAGAAAACTTCAGATTTCGAGGATGTCATCGCTTATGGCGGCTGGTCATTGGACACCCATCCCCCGGAGGGGATTGATGCATTCGGGGATCATCCCTGTAATCAACCGTATACCGATTTTATTTACGGCATTCCCTTGCGGAGTTGCGTTAGCCGTGATGTGGAAAACCTTCTTTTCGCTGGACGCAATATCTCGTCAACACACATCGCCTTTACGAGCACACGGGTGATGGCTACCTGTGCGGTGACCGGGGAGGGAGTGGGAATGTACGCGGCCACAATAGCGGAAAAGGGAGTCTCTCCCACGCAAGGCCTTAAGCAACCTGAGGTCATTCGTCTCACCCAACAACGCTTATTGAATGGAGGAGCCTACCTCCCTGGTGTCCTGCTGGAGGATGACGATCTTGCCAGGTCAGCACAAGCCGTGGCTTCCTCTCAACAACCAGGAGGCGAGGCAGTAAACATCTTGGATGTTGAGACACGATCCGTGCATGGCCGTTGGGGAGCTGCTCCCGGAAAGACTGAAGCTGGAACTCATCGCTGGATGTCGCATCCTGGCGACCTGCAACCTTGGGTGGAATTATTATGGGAAAAGCCTGTTAAGATCAGCAGAATTATTCTTGTATTTGATACGGGCATGCATCGTATGCTCACTTTTTCATACTCGAAAGAGGCTCGAAACATAATGGTCTGGGGGCCACAACCTGAGACAATCAAGGACTTCCGTCTCCTGGCGGCGAATGGTAGCGGGTATCATGAGGTTGCCGCTGTGAAAGGAAATTATCAACGCCAGCGCGTAATTCACCTGAATGGTGCTCATGAGATCACTGCATTAAGGCTTCAAGTGGACTCCACCAATGGCCTAGACCAGGCGCGGTTATTTCAGATCCGGTGTTATTCATAAATAACGTAAATGAAATAGTAGACCTATGAGGTAACATCCTTATCTGGAGGTGTTGTGAATATTCTCGGTAATCTGTCAAATGATTTTACCATGTTTAGACTTGGTCAATTCAATGAATAGAAGACTGCACACAAGGCATCATTCGCCTCTTTTCTGAATATCATTTTGTCTCCGCCGATTTCAATTTCAAGCATGTATCGATCATACATTTCCTCGAATCCTGTAGCATCCTGGTAATTGCATCATATTGAGGAACGCTATTCATATCGAGAGGAAGCCGCCGTCCAGCTGCATGAAGAGATTTCTCCATAGACCGGGGAATCTCGAAAAGAAGAGTCTTTGCCTCATCAATAGATTCCTTCTCCTTGCCATGTTCTTCAGCCTCCTTGATCGATTCCTTCAGCAAGAATAGAATTTCATAATCCTCAATGCCTTCCCTTGCGGCTTCCCAACGTTTGCTAGTCACCACCGCCCCAGGTGCGTCATACACATGGTAAAAATAATCCCCCTCGGGATTAGGGCCATCCCAGAGATAATCACCGTGTGTATAGGTCCACCAACCAGCGCCAGTAAGTCCAAGATTCCAGGCATACCAAAATCTCCAACGATAGATTCCCAAACAAGAAAGGGTACGTGAGCGGCCTGAAGCGTCATAAAACCACGTTTCCTTTCCATTTCGTTTAGCGAATGGAAGGATTTCATCTCCAAATCTTTCCAGGAGTTCCGCAGAGGGACACCAGATATCAATTAAACCTTCCCACATCTGGAGGGAATCCTTATTAGTACCGCTGGTTGGGTCGGTATAGACGAGGATATTAGGATCCGCCTCGCGGATAAGCTTCGCCACCTTCACAAGATTGATTGATGTTTGGGAGAAGGGAGAGGAGGGTTCATCATAGGGATAAAGCGCGAAATCCTTGTAGCCGATGCCGAGCTCCTTCAAATGCGCTATCCATGTTCTCAAGTATGCCACAAAAGCCTTATTCCATGGCTGCGAAAACATGGGTTGGCCGGTGAGACTGCTTTGAGGGCCTATAAACATAATGATGCCATATGGGGACAGCCGCGTGACCGCCATATCATGAGCAGTAAAGTCCAGAGAACCCACAATTTCGCCTTGTTCATTGCATACTCCGGTTGGCGCGGGCGCGAAGTGGACATTGACTCCATGGTCGGTCAAATCACGCAGGATGTAATCAGGCTCCTTTGAGGCATAGGCCCAGACGCAGAACTTGAGTGGGCTTGGATGAGGTAGAGAGAGATCATAAACCTCCATTATCACGGGAATAGTGATGTGATCAGGATTGGGATCAACCGGCTTCAGGTGAAGAGTTGATGTATATTTACCAGGTGACAGCCCTTTGGCATGAAAAGTCAACCATAATTGTTGTGTTTCATAAGCAGGAACAGAAAGGATTCCCGCCTGATCAAGGAGAGGCAAGGCATCCGCAACTATTTCTCCACGTAGTGTTGGCACCATAACAGCTCGGTGGAATTCCAAGTGATCTGTAGACTTGAAGGTTGTAGTTCCCTTGAAATCTTCCACCCAAACCCTTACATCCAAGCTCCTTCCCGAGAAATTCGTGACATTGAGCGCCTGTGACTCATATTCTTCTTTACAAAGAGAAACATTTACTTTCAAGGCGGGGTCTTTTACATCCGGTAATGTCATCACAGGATCGAAGTAAGCCCATGGGCAGTAGTCCCAAACGGTAAATGCTGCCGAAGGCGCCATTCTCTGTGCAGAGGAAACAAGGGTATCTACACGCTGAGCCTCTTCAATCAACCCCGGCAGCTCCGAGGCCTGAGACTCCTTTTTCAAGGAGGATTTAATAGCCAGCATCCTTCCAAACAGAGATTGAACCCGGCTTTTGAAATGCGCTGGTATATGACTATTGTTTTCTGTCAAGGACTCAATCCCTTGCCCAGCCCTTGACAGAATATCCTGGATGTACTGTAAGTCATCTGAAGGACCGCCATATTTGAGATTTACTCGGCTGGAGGAAAGCACGGACAAATTGGTGGAATCAATCAATGTCGTGGTCACCTGATAGACTCCCGCCTCGGAGATATAGAAATTAATGGAGACGCGTTCCCTACTCGAGTATACATGGTTGGAGAAACGTTCACACGAACCATGCGGAAATGCTATCTCAGATAGAAGAACCAACCTCTTCTCCTCCGGATTGCTCACATCAAACCGCCATTCATTCCATCCCTGAGATAAACGGAAATCCTGCACGGGAGTCAAGGAGTATTGGGAGGTACCAGTGGTCAACCGTGGAGAGGGGAGACGGGACATTGAATTAAAATGTGGATCTCTACGTGTATGTGTCCGGTCCCCTCCCACCGTGATCCACTGCCGCATGTCCTCTTGATAGGGTACATTCCATTTCTGGAACACCAAGCCGCTATCCCCATCGAGACCATGACCGCAGAGGATCACATCAAGAAGTCCATCCCGGTCAAAATCACCAGCAAGAGGTTGTGAATTAAACGGGGGCGAGTTGATCTCGTTAAGCACGGAACCATCGGAATCCAGGACCTTGGTTCCGTGGTTGGAAAATATTATCTCCAGCGGAGGATCATTATCAAGATTGAGGGCAAGAGGAGAGGAACAGAACACTGTATTATGAAATTCCCTTGTCCACGCGAAACCTCCCCCACGATAACAGAATGCTTTACCCCCTTTGACACCAAATACAACATCATCTTTCCCGTCCACATCAAGGTCTGTCGCAAGAATGGATGTGTTAATGTGCAGATACACATTCTCATCAAGAACCATGGATGGGACCTCAGGATTGATCCGGAGAAAGTGATGCAGACCCCCTCCGATGTAGAGCTCGGGCTTCCCATCCCCCTCCACATCAGCCAGCACAGGGAGTGACCCTGGCATACATTCCTTCTCATGGAAAATCTGCCAGAGCCAGCTGCCATCGGCTCCAAGGGCATAGATATGGCCATTGTGTGAAGTGATAAAGATTTCACAGCCTGGACGGTCATAGAGATCCCTGATCAAAGGGAGGCCCATCTGGTCTCCTTGCCCCACAAAGGTCCAAAGCCGCTTACCACCCTGGTCAAAGCAATTCACCCCGCCCGACCGATCTCCAACTACAATCTCCAACAAACCATCCCCATCCAAGTCACCCATGGCGGGAACTGACTCCTCCTGAACCGTGTCATGGGTCCTGGCTGTCCAGAGAACCGATCCCTGGTCATCAATGAGATACAATAGGCCCCCTCCATCGGCAGCGGCGATTTCCTCCCTTCCATCTTTATTGACATCCCCAATCGCCGGACCCGAGGTAACAGGAGAAGTCATGGGTAAATCCCACAAGCGCTGACCTTGAGCTGAGAAACAGACCAATCCGTGTCCCACCTCACAGACAACAATTCCAATGGTCTTTCCGGTTTGAGAATCACGCAGCTCATTAGGTCCAGAGAAACCCGCCTCCGATTGAGCACGCCATGCAACCTCAAAATGAGGTTGACAGCACACAGCTGCACAATGGAATAAAATGAAGGAAAAGACAAAGCGGGAAGTTTGTGAATTCATGGAACCATCGCCTCCCATCCAAGCCGCGGAGTGATGAGACGTCACTCCGGTCCCGGGACATTTTCAAAGTTTGGGCATGGTCTTTCAACCGCCGGGGAAAGTCAAAGGAAAAAATGAGTGCTGTGAAAGGAGTAGCGAATTGATTCGCCCCATGCCCCCTAAGAGATACACATGGTTCTGTATCAAAAGGTGAAGGATTTCGCCACTATTTCCGCCGGTTCCGTCTCCGAAACGAGCTTCTATCTGGGGAAATTCAGGCTGGCCAATTCCTCATCTGTCCGGAAATTGATCGGGCGCAGGTGCAGGCCGCCATCGACAATCAACTCCGCGCCGGTGGTGTATGGACTTAGTTCATCGGACAAGAGCATGACCGCCGCCTTGCCACAAGCATCCAAATTTCCAAAACGGCGCAAGGGAATTTCCTGGATAAGACGTTGTTCGATCTCGGGAGGGATGCCCTCGGTCAACCGTGTCCGGTAATGACCGGGTACCAGGAGATTGACCCGGATCCCATAGGGCGCCAGCTCCAAGGCAGCATTCTGCATGATCACTTTCAACCCTGTCTTGGTGGTTCTGTAAGATGTTTCCGTGATACCAGGGGTGTACATGGAGGTCGAGCCCACGATGAGAATGTTCCCACCATGTTGAGCAATCATGTGTTTGGAAGCCTCGCGGACTCCCCACATGCAGCCCGACAGGTTGGTGTTGATGGTTTTCATCCAGTTCTCCGTGGTGATCCGTGTGATCGGTTCATGCAAGGCCACCGCCGCATTGTTCACATACAAATCGAGGTGGCCAAACTCTTTAATCACAGAGGCGATCATCCCCACCACCTGCATCTCCTGGCTGACATCCACTTTGAGCGCAAGGACACGCACTCCTTTACTCCGGATCTTGTCCACCGCGCTGGCATTAGGATTTCTGCTCGCCACCGCGATGTCTACTCCCTCATTGGCCAGCTCGAGCGCGATGGCCAAGCCGATTCCCGTCGAACCAGCTGTGATTAGGGCTGTTTTACCCTTGAGTTTTGGATCCATGATCTCCATTCCTCCTCCAGGTCAGTTCAAACAATAACCCCTTATAAACCAACTGGGCGAGCTTGACAAGATGAATTGTCTATAACACTATTTATACATCATGCCCCTTCCTGTTCAATTCATTAGTATCTCTCTTGATCCAATGTTTATTTGAAATAGGAGGTATTCCTCAATGAAAAACTCCATTGTCTTTCCCGGATGTCTTTGTCTTGTAGGACTTTTTTTATCCATGAACCATTCCTTAGCCGGAGAAAGCACGAATCCAATTCAATACAAGGGCCTCGGATATGTGGTGGTTTCGCCCCAGGGCCCATCGGATGGGGGTGATTTCGGCCCCAATACCCCAAGTTCGAGGACTTCTGGTATCCAAGAGGCCCTTCAATTTGCACTTGAGAATCGTAGGGATGTCTACATTGTGGGAGGAACCATGCCCAAGGCCTTCACCCGGGGCGTCGTTTACCGGCTCAATGACACCTTGAGAGTTCCCTGTTTCCAGGATTTCCGCCTCGACGGGGGGGAATATGTCCTCGACTACAACCATCCAGAGGGTGATGCCGTTGTGATTGACAGCCTTATGAGCAGCCGTTTGCGATTCGGCCTGATTGTCTGTCACTCAAAGGGAGCCGTAGTCCGGTTGAAACCACAAACCAAGGGACCCGATGACTTCACCGTCATCACCTCCAATACTTTTGAGTTCAATGCCTTGGTCGCGGCGGGAAGTGTCTTTCCCGACGGAAAGAAGGCTCCTTGTGGGATCGGTCTTTGCCTGGATGCCTCCAAGGGTTCCATAGTGGGGAATCACATCTACTGCAACGAGGTCATCGCGGCCTCCACGGGAGTTTATCTCACCAACGGAAAAACAGCGGCCGGGGAGGGTTATGGGATCGTGGATAACTCCATCGAGATCCCCATCCTTCACCTGTGTTCCACGCACCTTCAAGTAGGCGATGAGAACTCGCCTAGCGTGAGTAAGAACACATTCCGGACCAATATCAACAGCGAAGGGATCGAGGGATCCATCGGAGTCCGTCTCTTCGGACACTCCAACTTGTTGACCCTGACCTTCGCGCAAACATCCCCCGGCAGAGACATCCTCTTCGAGGCTACTTCCAGAGACAACCTTCTCACTGTGGCAAATCTCCCCCATGGCTTCACTAACAAAGCCACCCATCCCACCAACAGAATTCAGACCGCATTTCCGATGGGCTTCATGATTTCCACACCCGCTGTGCCACCCTCGGGAGGGTCGGTCTTCAACCGGGAACCTTATACCATCCAAGTCATGGTTACTGGCTCTGGCGAAGTGACGCATTGGTGGTTGAAAGATGCCAGTGGAGTCTCCCAGGAGATTCAAAGTGGTTTTACTCCCGGTCAAACCTTCCTGCTCGAACCGGGCGAGGAGGTGGGTCTCGCCTATACCCAACAGCCCACCTGGAAGTGGAAGGCTGTCAGATGAGTTCGTTTTGGGGTCCGGAAAAAATCTTGACTGGGGGTGATCAAATGACCGTAAAGCATGCACTTGTATGGGGCTCCTTGCATATCCTGTATGTCCTTGCCTTACTCCTTTACACGGTGGCTGGATTCTCCAGCGAGCCGTGGGCGGAAGGCACAGGTGAAAAACTTTTCCCAACGGGACTTGCCGAACGGAAATGGGTTACTTTCAATGCCGAGGGCTTCGGTTCTCCTGTAACAGGTGTCATCTTTCATCCCACAGATCCTCCCTGTTGCGGAGTTCCATTGGGGGGAGTGGGAACGGGTTGCATCGATCTGGATGCAAGTGGGACCTTTGGATTCATCTCTGCCTTTAACCAGCTCTTTTCGGAATATGCTTTCTCGGGATCCATGGGGAATCTCTTTAAGGCTCCTCTCACACGTAAATTGCCTGATTACATGCCCTTTCTGGGAGTAACAGCGGGGGACTCTGTATGGGTACTAGCCTCGAATGAAATCCTGAAGGGTGGAACCATGGAAACCTGTGTCGATCCGGTCTTCATCGGCAGAAAAGAGTCCATTTGCCTTCCGCCAGTTGATGGAGTTCTTCCGGCCAACAACATCTCCTATTGGGGACACTTCCCTATCGCGGACATGGAATATGACCTTGTGGCGCAAGATAGCGGCCCGGCACCCATCTCAGCGGGATTGCGGGCCTGGGCCCCTTTTCTGCCGGGAGATGTGGCCACCAGCAACACTCCCTGTGCTTTCTTCCAGGTATCTGTCCGCAACGAGAGTGAAAGCAAGACAGAAGGAAAGGTGTTCTTCACATTCCCCGGGCCACCTCATCAGGGAGGGTCCAATACCACACCTGTGGTAAGGAACATCCTCCATGAAAGTCAGGTGGAGGCCATTGAAGTTATTGATGGAACCCGATCCTATGCCATGGGCTTGATTGGCAAGTCCGAAGCTTCATTCGGTGGTGGCTTATACCGGGATGGCGGCGCATGGTCTCAAGCCGCGAAGAGCCTTCCTCCACTCAGTGAAGATGGACGTGGGGCCTCGATCTTGATTGACTACTCGCTCATGGCCGGTGAGTCGGTCCAATACATTTTGATTCTGGCCTGGTATGCGCCCATCTGGGAGGGAGCGGAGGGACATCGCTATTACACAGTGTACTCCCGCCGTTATACCAGTGCCCGTGAGATTGTCTTTGATATCGCACCACAGTGGGACTTGCTTCTCAAACGTATCTTGGCTTGGCAAGAGGTCATCTACAAACACTCGACTCTACCAGGATGGCTTCAGGATTGTCTCATCAACAACCTGGCCTTGATTCCTGAAACCTCCTATTGGGCCCAAGCGAAACCTCCGCTCGGAGACTGGTGTTACCAGGATGGTCTTTATGGGATGCTGGAGAGTCCGAGG
>CAZORO010000111.1:10195-12243 GCA_964581845.1 uncultured bacterium | reverse complement strand
CCGATAGCGCATATGGCCAGCAATCACTCTCGTTAAGGAAGACCTCAATTCATTTTCATCGCGGGACTTTTCAGACTTCGTACTAAACGCGCCACATTATCAGAATCCAGCAACTCCGACACCAGCGGATCGAGAATGGAACCTGACCACTCAATGGACAGATGACATCCTGATTCCTCCTCACCCAGCCGTAGGATAAGGATTGCCTTTTCCTGTTTTTGGTGTAAGTCGGTTTCCACAATAAAGGTTTCGGGTGGACTGCATTCCAGCACTGCTCCGTGGACTTTCCATGGAACCTGGCTCCGGGTATGAACCACCTCGAAAACATGGAGGATCTCAGGTCCCGTGGTGACACTCAATGCATCCAACCACACAAGCAAGGCAATTGGATCCGTGAGCGCCTGGAAAACTTTCTCCTGGCTAAGTGGAATCTGAACGGTCCGGATCATCCCATGATCCTGGGGAAACAGAGACGCAGATAAGCCGAGAGAAAGATGATGACGGTTCCCAAGGCTGCGATGATATGCATCCACTTGTCCCGCTTCTCCCTGAATTTTGTGAAGGACTCGCCTGGCATGGTCAGCATCAACGAAACTGAAAACAGCATGACCGCGAGAACAAATTTCACGGAGAACATCATCCAGTAGAGAAGATCTTTGCCCACCCGTATTGACGACTGGTGCAGATTACCCAAACCAGTCAGAAGGATGATGACGATGAGTGTCCAGACCGCATACTTCCAGCGGCCCAGGATGGTTTCTCGTGTTTGATTGGATGCCTCATCGCTTCCGAGCACCGGACAGACCACGAATCTGAGAACAATTGTGCCGCCCACCGCGATCACAATCGATAGCAGGTGAAGGCCATGCAGGAATACAAACATGGTGGAACCTCCCGGTTATGATAGTGCACATAAAAACACTTTTTGTCTTGCGTTCCCAATAAGTATCGGGAACAATAAAGATAGCGGGATGTGGATCCCGGACCTGCATTGTCACTATAGCAGGAAGCCCCAACCAAAGGAGTAGACGATCATCCTCATGCCTGGGCTGAAAGGCGGTGTCTGCTTGTCCACTAACGCCAAGCGGGTTCTCGAAAGGCGTTATCTTCTGAAGGATGACGAAGGCCAAATCCTAGAGACAACCGAGGGGATGTTTGAGCGGGTTGCCCGAGAGATTGCTTCAGCGGAGGAGGACCTGAGCACCGGTCAAAGCGCCACTGAGTGGGCCGGGATCTTCTACAATATGATGGCCTCTCTGGAGTTTCTACCAAACTCCCCAACTTTGATGAATGCCGGGAGGGAGTTGGGACAGCTTTCAGCCTGCTTTGTCCTGCCAGTCGGTGATTCCCTCGAAGAGATTTTCGAGGCGGTTAAGCAAGCTGCATTGATTCACAAGTCAGGAGGCGGAACAGGCTTTTCTTTCTCGCGTTTAAGACCCAAAGCCAGCCGTGTGAAAACCACCAAAGGAGTCTCGAGTGGTCCGGTCTCATTTATGACCGTCTTCGATGCCGCCACCGATACCATCAAGCAAGGGGGAACACGGCGGGGAGCGAGCATGGGCATCCTGCGCGTGGATCACCCCGATATCCTTGAATTCATCCGCTGCAAGGAAACTGGGAACAAGCTCAACAATTTCAACATCTCAGTGGCGATCACGGATGAATTTATGAATCAGGTCCGTGTGGGTGGGGACTATGATCTGGTCGCGCCTCACACGGGACAAGTTGTAGGAAGCCTGCCGGCGCGTGAGGTCTTTTGGCGGATTGTCGAGGGGGCCTGGAAGAATGGTGACCCAGGAATGATCTTTATTGACCGCATGAACCGTGATAATCCAACCCCGCAAGCAGGTGAGTATGAGAGTACCAACCCTTGTGGTGAGCAGCCTCTTTTACCCTATGAGTCTTGTAACCTTGGATCCCTGAATTTGGCTCGTTTCGTAAATCCAAAGAATCGGAAAATTGAGTGGGAACGGCTTGAGGAAAGGGTCAAACAGGCGGTCCGGTTTCTTGATAACGTGATCACCAGGAACAACTACCCCCTCTCCAAG
>CAZORO010000111.1:0-10185 GCA_964581845.1 uncultured bacterium | reverse complement strand
GAAATCACAGACTTGAACAGGAAGATCGGTTTGGGTGTCATGGGGTTCGCTGATTACCTGATCTTAAGAGAAATCCCCTACCATTCCCCGCAAGCACTGGAGGAAGCGAACAACCTGATGAGGTTTATTCAGGAAAAAAGCAAGGAAGCCAGTGCCGAACTCGCTGCGGAGCGTGGCCCCTTCGCGAACTTCCAAAACAGCCTTTGGGCCAAGCGTGGTTACCCCCCGTTGCGCAATGCAACCACCACCACGATTGCCCCAACTGGAAGCATCAGCATCATCGCGGGATGTTCGAGCGGTATCGAACCGCTTTTCGGAATCTGTTTTTGGCGGAATGTGATGGAGAATGATCATTTGGCCGAGGTCCATCCCACCTTCCAGGCATGGGCTTTGGAGGAGGGATTTTACTCAGAGAGTCTCATCAACCGGATCGCGGCGGGAGCCCGTCTACGGGATCTTCCCGAAATTCCAGAGAGGATCTCAAGGATCTTTGTCACCGCCCACGAGCTTCACCCCGAGCATCATGTCCGGATGCAAGCCGCTTTTCAAAAACACACAGACAATGCGGTTTCCAAGACCATCAACTTTGGCCATGATGCCACACCCAGTGATGTGGCCGATGCCTACCTCCTCGCTTTCGATCTGGGATGCAAGGGGATCACGGTTTACCGGGATGGCAGCCGCGAATCCCAGGTTCTCAACCTGGGCGGAGATCAAACCAGACAACCCTCACACCTGCAACCCATTCCCGTCTATGGCGGCTGCGAGCTGTCGCGTCTCTGGTCGGAGGAGACGTGTGATTAGCGGATTGTGTGAACCGGGGAGACTCTGTTTTTCATGACCGGTCTTCTACTGTTACCATAAGGATTCCCCGTTTACGTAGTCGCACTGGGCCGGGAAAGCGGATTCTTCCCTCTGGATCGATTCGGGTCCGGATTGTCCGCTTACCGGAAACCACGGTCACATCTTTATCCCTAGCAAGTGTGGGAATCTCCAAAATGGCGACATCGAGGGAACCCTCAGCAAGATGGACATCGGCGTGCTTGAACTCTACCTGTTCGTAAGTTCCCCAGCATCCCTCCAGGCTCCAGAAACACCGGAAATCTTCAGCTCTGAAACGTGGCTCGAAGCCAATCATGCCTTGGCCAAGGTCAAAACGGAAACCGGAGAGTGCCAGCAACAGGCCATATGAGGACATGGCCCGCGCGTAGTGGTGTCCACACTCGAATTCATCCCAGGGATTGCGGCGGATGCCATCATGGCGATCCCTAGCGCCTTTCACGATGGAGAATCCTTCCTGTAGAAATCCTTCATGAAAAAGGTGGGAAGCCACTTGGTACTCAAAACCAGTCCAGATCTCATCGCAGTAGGGGAAAGGCACGCGCTGACGCCCTCCCTTTGGCCAGGTACACAAGACCAACCCCGCTTCATCATTCAGGGCATAAACCCGCTGCATGTTGGCATGATCTTTCAATTCCTTTTTCCAGTTATTACGGAAGATCGACTGAAGAGCCTTATGGATTCTCTTGTGGCCGATCAAATCTCCCAAGCCAATGAGACTGGCCATGCACTGGCCAAGGAGCTGGTCTGAGAGGCAACCCGTTCCGAACTGATACTCTGGAGCCTTTCCGGGATCGTACCTTTGCACAAAGTATTCGCCATTAAAAAGCTCGGATTCTAGAAAAGCCCGCCCACGAGCGGCGGTTTCACGATAAATCCGGGCGGAATCAGATTCACCAAGGTATTCCGCTATCCTGGCTCCCGCCTCAAGGGCCCCCAGATAAAAAAAAGCGGTAAGGGGGTTCGGCCCCAGGAACTCGATGTCGTAGGTGTTGTGCTGGATCCCATCCATGACCCCATCGCAGTCTTTGTCCCAATGGATCCAGGCATACTCCAGGGATTTCTTGACACTGGGCCAAAGTCCCTTAAGCCATCCATCATCACCGCTGATCTTCCAATCCCGGTAGGTCTTCATAACCCCACCCATCTGGCCATCGGCGCAGGCATGGAAGGTGTTGGGTTTGGAGCCGAGTGGGAGCTGTAGGCGGAAACACATCGAACCATCCTCGCGGAGATTGTAACGGTAGTCCGCCGCACGCATCGAACGCTCAAGGGAAGGAAAGAGGAAGGGAAGCGCCTGCTGGTAATTCCAGACATGCGTGCAAGATCCCTCGCAACATCCTGCTCCAGGACTACACCCCTCGAAGGCATAGAAGGTTCCATCGGTCAGGCGGATGCAGGTTGCCGTCTTGAGAATCGACATCTGGCTAGAGACAGCGTCAAGGACAGCCGGGGGGAGAGTCGAGTTGAAGAGAGCATCATGGAATAAACGCGAACGTGCATGCAGAGTTTCCTCATCCTTGTGCAGCTGAACCGCCACATCGAGGGCGCTTTTATAACGGCTCGCGTAATAATTTTTCCATGCAGGTTTCGGTGTCTTTGGTCCACAGCATCCCGATGTACCACAATCATGCCAGTATTTCTCGAAGATGGGGAAGAACCAGGTCAGGTAGAATGTGGTGGTCTTGCTCTCGCCAGGTTTAAGGTGGAGGCGGACTCCCAAGGCACCGGCATCGGTCTGCCCTTCGGCGGAGGGGGGATAGTCCCGGTCCTGAAAGGTCCCGGTGGGAGAGAACATATCCCAGATGTCATGCATGGGAGTGAACCAGGGTGCCCTCAACCAGTATCGCAGAACTGTCACTGTTCTTTGGGGAGTGACCAGAGCCATCGAGCCAGAACGCGGATGGCCGGGTGGGTACTTGCGCGAGGAGAACTGAAGCCCTCGAACCCCCGCACGCTCCACAAACTCGTTTTCATTCTGACCATACCCGAACTCTATATCACGAGAGTTGGGATCCCGTTCCGCCACACCGAGGCTCCCCACCATGTTGAGTAGGCTCCAGGCCACTGTGGCATCCACCTGGTGTTCTGTTTTGTTGGTGACTGTGTAGCGCAGGATGGCTGCTGGAAAACCACTCGCCTCCGGATCGTTGGGGATGAAGGGATTGTAGGCCTCGAGAGACACCTCGACAGGAAGCTTGCGGCATTTGAAGTCGATCCATGCGAAGGGATATTCTCCATGGAAGGTACAGGAGTCCATGTGCGGCAGACCCTCACCTGCCAGATGAGGATCACCTCCGCCACCACCTTGATAAGGCGGAAGCGGGGGAGCCTGGAGCACCCGGCAAACAGGGGACTTGCCTTTTTCACGTGCCCAAATGAGAGGGAATGTCCGTGGATAGTAACAACCAATGTTGGGACGATTGAAAATCTCCCAATCCACCAGGCCACCACGTCCGGAAAGACCCACGCTTCCTGTTCCGATCCCTCCCAGTGGGAAGGAGATCATCGCCAGGCTCGCCCCGGAGAAGGTCCTTTGTGGGCCGGGACTCATGAAATCGGTGATGGGACTCTTTGGCATGTGACAAGACTCCTTGTTGGCGATTACTCCATCTGGATTTCACGCAATCCTAGCAGGGCACAGATGGCATGTTGATTGAAATCCATGCGGATCTTCCATCCCTCAAGGCTCTCACGGAATCCTCCGGAGGCGCGGTTAGGACTGGGTAGGGTGGCTGCTTGTTCAGGTGTGATCTGGCAGCGCAAGACAAACTCAATCGCGGAGGAAAGAGCATCCAGGTATTCCTTCTTGGGTGTTCCACCCTCGACAGAGAGGAAGTATGCGGCCACAAGTCCCTCGCACCGTGTCGCCGCTGGAGCTGACCGCGGGGGGATTCCGAATGAACCATGCCATCCAGAGGGTTGAGGATTCTTCCTTTGCGCCATGAGGATGGCGGAGGCGATCCGCATTCCATGGTTGTAATAATCAACCTTTCTTGTGAGGGTGTATAACTCACTTAAAGCCATCAACAACCAGTGGTCATGTGTTAATTCCGCCAAGGTCATCGTGGCATCGCGGACATCGATGAGCCAGCGTGTCCCCTTCTCAGAGGCCGCCAGCCATTTTGGGTCTTGATCCGCCTGGTAAAGCCTTACCAATGCTAAAACAGCCTCGCCCGGATAGTAGATGGATTCAAATTCCTCTTTTGCTGGTGGTCCAAAGAAATACTTCGAGTGGAAATGACCATTGGTGTGCTGTTGATGGAGAAGGAACTTGCCCATTTTCCGAGCTTTTATGCTCAGGGACCGGTCGCCTGAGGCGGTGGAGTACTCCAGGAGAGCCAGAACACCGAGTGCAGTTCCTCCCACGTTCCCCTCGGTGCCATCCCGTGTGACCACGCACTCGAATTCGGCGGAGGCATCTACTGGTAAAGGACCACGAGTGTTGGCGAGCAGGAGGTTCAATCCTTTCCTCGCACCTTGAAGAAAACGAAGATCTTCCGTGACTTCGTAGAGCAGGGTGAGTGCATAGGTGGTTCCGGCATGGCGGACAAGGTTGTAGTGGCTGGAGAAGCTGTCTCTCTTGGCATCGTATTGATATGCGAATTTGCCATCGGCTGCCTGGTGACGGAGAAGGTACTCACCCCCCTTCACCGCCGCGTCCAACAAACGAGCGGGCGAGAGGGCCGTAGTGGAGAAAAGGACTGTTCCCGCTGGAACTACCTCCAAATTCAGCGTGTCATCGCTGGGTTCCTGGGAGATTTGTGCCCAGATAGGCGTTGACAGCAGGACCGATATAACGAATAGGACTGTTCGTTTATTAGTGCACCAAATTGTTCGATGGAAAAAGTGTGTCGTCGTGGAACCCCCCTTTTTTAACAGACCAACAAACCGTGCTTGTCGCAAAGGGAACCATCTACGCGAGACAGATATGCACTCCATGGACTGTGAAGATATTGAAACAGACAACATCATCTCTCCTGGATGGAACTGGCACTGTATCTTCGAGGGTATACTCATTCGTGGGAAGATGGGGAGTGCCTCAGTCGAAAAGGAAAGGTTTGCGCCATTGATATGGTTATGTTCGCTACCGGTGAAGCCGGATCCCTTCACCTCCACCACAAATGATGCAGCTTTCGAAAGAAAAACTCGTCAAATCACCACCGACAGGAATAGTCGCCTGGCAATTCAGGGAATGATTGCCCAGGTAGGAGGAAAAAGTAAGAATGTTTAATAGATAAAATTAGCGTTAATTCATTTTGCCTTTAGAAATGTTCTCTGGGGGATGGGACTGACCTTGTTCCTAGGAAAACGTTCAGGAAGCCGACAGGAGCCACGTACCACCAACTCCACATCAACCATTACTTTCATTCCTCCCCCATGAGTCCCTTTCTCGATCCGGTCAATGAGAATTCTTGCGGCATCCCTCCCCATCTGGCGGACAGGCTGGCGAACAGTGGTGATCGGACTCGGGATGGGCATAACTTGGAAGGCTTCAACTCCCAGCGCCCACAGGAGCTCGTGTTGGATATCGTCATAACCCACGACAGCGATATCCTCGGGGACCTGTATTCCACGATCACGGAGGACTGCGATCACTCGGAAGGCATGAAGATCATGCCCAGCTGCGATCACAGTGGGAGGATTAGCTGAGTCGAGGTAAGGCAAGATCACGTTCAGCACCGAGGAAAGGCTTTTCTCAGGCGTGTTCGCGATCTGAAACGACACTCCCAATTCTGGGTGTTCCTCCACCGCACTTCGAATTCCAAGGATTCTTTCACGGATTGAGGAGAGGTGAAGGGTGTCTGGAGGTACCAGATAGAGGATACTTCTGTGACCGGCCTGTAGAAGATGCTCCCCGAGGATCTTGCCTCCCATGATATGGTTTCCGCAGACTAATGGTACATCATGCCCAGCCCAAGGGAGGTCGACAGTGACCACCTGTGTGTTTCCTGACAAGGCGTTGTTAAGAGCCGCTTCCACATCAGGGTCCAGCCAGACACCTATGAGAAGGAGACCCTCGACATTGTGCCCCAGGAAGCGCTCGACATAATCCACCTTGCGCAGTCCATCAAACTGGGTACAGCCCAGAAAACACTGATACCCCCGTTCAGCGGCCTCGCACTCAAAAGCCTCCGCGAGCGGACCTCCGAAACTATTGGCCAAAGTATCCAAAAGAATCCCGAGCGTTTTGGAATGTCCCCCGGCCAGGAGTGAGGCGGCGGTATTGCGCCGGTATCCCAGGAACCGAGCCGCCTCCTGGATCTCCTTACGCTTTCTTTCACCTACGCGAGCCTGTGTGCTTCGCTTATTCAGGACGGCGGAGACAGTGTTAATGCTTACACCGGTGGCGGATGCGATATCCTTGAGGGTGGTTCGTTTTCCTAATTTCCGGAGATCAGCAAGGGCCATCTTCCAACCATGACCATTTTTCATTGCTGAAGCCCTGCTCATGACATTTCCTTTGTTTGCTTTAACTGAGTGAACGCTAACTCATGCGCAAAATAAAGGCAAGCTCAATCATATTAGGGGGCAAAAAGGCAAGAGTGTGGAACCCGTCAGACTCCCTGCGGTAAACTTAAGTCCGCATGGAATCAGGGGGTTTGGTTTTTGTAGGGTTTTCCAGCGAACTCCAAGAGTGCCTGCCCCAGTTCCGTATTGTCGAGAAATGGTCCATAAACTGGATCCTGTTGATCAGCCAGTTCTTTAAAAAGTTCGGCTCCCGCACCTTTGACGAAACAAGGCACCAAGCTGTTGGTGTGGCCAGTATGGTGCCACTCCATATTGGGTATGACTCCCTTGCCATTGCACACCACAGGCTCGTATTCCGGATTGGAGTTGGGGCCGGTCAGATGCCCAGTTTCATGATCGGCTGTAACAATCAGCAGATTCTGTTCCCAGCCTCCATGGGCTTGGATCCAATCCACCGCTACCTGGATGGCCTCATTGAAGGCTACCACCTCCTCGATCATTCGTCCGCTGAGATTGGCGTGACTGGCCCAGTCGATTGCTCCCCCCTCCACCATCAAATAGAGCCCATCGGGATCATCATCCAGCACATTGAGCGCCCCCGCTGTCAATTCAGCCAAGGTCGGCATTTCAGCTACAAAAGGAACACTAAAGGCTGGAGACTCGGGATCCATGGTCCGGCGCAGTTGGAGGGTGGAAGAGGTGGGAGCCGCGCCCAGAATCCGCTTGGGTGTAGGGCCTGTCATCAATTTCTGGAACTCCTCCCGGTTTTGAATCAACACCCATGGGTCTGGGGTACCATCTCCATCGGCATCACCACCCGCCTTCCCAGCCGTGAGTGCCTCCCAGGTTTCGACACCACCCACTGGATCAAACGACTCGGGAGTGGCTAAAAGGATGGCATCGCCATTATACAGCGGATTCCCAGCTCCCATGATGACATCTACACGGCTTTCATTGACCATTTGCTGGACAATCTCCTTACGGTTGCTTCGTAGGGGTGTGTGTGCCACTTGGCAGGCCGGTGTTGCGTCAGCGAACATGACCGAGGTCACAACTCCAGTGGTACGGCCCGCTGATTCCGCTTTTTCGGTGACATTGGGAACTGTTTTTCCCTCGGCATCCACTCCCACTGATTTGTTCTTGGTCTTCACCCCCGTCGCTAAGGCGGTTCCCGCCGCAGCCGAATCCGTGCAACCTGAATGCACATAGGAAAAGTCGCTCCAGGCCTTTCCGGGATCATAACCAGGAGTCCCCGCTGGGTAAGTGCTCATGCCATACCGGTCAAAATCCATGTAGACAGGCTTACCTGTCTCACCGTATTGATAACACCGTGCCGCATCCATATGACTGAAACCACAACCATCCCCGATCATCACAATGATGTTCTTGGGATAGGAAGTGGTCTCCGCGGCCGGCACCGGCGACAAGATTCCGGGAGCGCTGACGAGAAGGAAAAGTGGGAGAAGCCGTGTTAGGAAATCCAATCTGTCAAACGAAAACAAGAAGCACATTGACAACGAATCCTTTCTTTTCTTGTGACCTGTCATGGAATCATGGGAGGTTAGGTGATTGGTCTATATACAAATCATTCTTAACACAGTTAGAGAGGTCTTGAGAAGACCTTCTTCACTGCGAGATCAATATGGCTTCAATTTGAGTTGAGATTGCTTCCCCTTTCACTGAGGGGATATACGGGGACGGATCACCTTGGCCCCGATTTGTGCATAAGCCTTCTCAAGACGGGGGAAGAGTGAGTCATCGGGGAGTATCCCCACCACCGCCCCTCCACTCCCCGCGAACTTCGAGGAACAGCCCAAGGTGCGTGCGGTCTGAACTAGTTCGATGTTCTTCCGGCTGAGTTTATAGAGTGAGGCCCGCAGATCGAAGTTCTCATTCATGAGTCTTCCGAGCCAGTGGTATTCACGGTTCAACAACGCGCTGCGTGCATCCTCGGCGAATTGAGCGAACTGTTGCATGGCGGCAATCACCTGGGGTTCGCCACGTTCCCAGCGGGAACGGATATCGCTGTGGAATACCTCAGTCCCCTCGGAGAGATCATCCAAGTAAGCCACATATAAAGGAGGAAGCAGGGCGGGATCCAGCTCTTCAAAACGTCCATGCCCATGTTTGTCCATGTATTCCTTATCGAAGTCCATGAACACTAGACCCTCATAGACTTGGATTACACGGTCCTGATAGCCAGCGGGAATGCCCAGCTCGCGTGTTTCCACTTCTAGAATCACACCCGGTAAGAGTGGTTTGGGGATAGTGACTCCGTAGAATTGAAGCAGTGCTTTGAAGGTGGCTGTGACGATCGCGCTGGAACCCGCCAGACCCACCTGCATCGGGATGTCCGTGTCATACCAGAGACGGCAGTTTTTTTTCGGAATTGTCACTCCATTCTGATGGCAGTAGTCCCGGAACCTTTTAAGAGATGCCTTTAGAAGCCTGAGTCCACCGTAATAACCATGCAGATTGACATCTGCCACAAGCTCATCGAGTGAGCCGAAGTCAACCGGATCTCTCGGACCAGCAACTACCTGAAGGCGTTCGCTCTCCGCGACCCAGACACGGGCCGAGAAGTTCCGGATGATAAAACTGATCGTCTTCCCGTAATAACCATCGGAGGGATTCCCGATAAGCCCGGCGCGGGCATAGGCACATGCTTCAATCATAATCCGCTATTTCCCAAGGGTAATGACATAATGAGATTCTCCATTCCAGGAGAGGGCATTCTCGAATAAGGGATCGATCCAGTCAAAGCCATGGCGGCAAAGGAGCAGTGGGAGGGTATAGATCCTTTCCTGAAGGTGTCCCTCCGGCAGAAGGTTTAACTTCAAACCACGGATTCTTCCAAGGCGTGTGGAATCCCGCTTGGCATCATCACGCAAAAGGAGATCCTGGATCTGAACAAGGATCTTCTCAATCCGGTTCATCTGGCTTTCTGTAGGTTCGACAAGATGCTTCCGTCCACTCCGTAAAAGCTGGATGACCGTCTTGTGCGTCTCTCGGAAGTGGCTGTCCAGATGCCGTAGATTCTCCAAGGCCAGATCTTCTTTCCTTGCGGAGGCGAAACTCTTGGCGAGTTCGTTCTCATCCCGTTTAAGGTCAGTCCATGAAAGACCTAGTTCCTCCATACGGGCCATCTGTCCAGATGTGGCAATGGTAATTGACAGACGGGGGACAATCCATGAACGCCACACCGAGTGGTGTCTGTATAGTCCCTCCAATTGAGCGTGATAAGCGATCTCGGCAGGGCCCAGGACAGACGCGGCATTGGGTAGGATTGCATCTTGAACCACGGGACGGAGCATGGCATTGGGGGAGAACCGTTCTGTATGGTCCAGGCATTCCTTGTACAGATCATCCGGTCGGATGGGAGTTTCTCTCCCCTCGATCTTGAACAAGCCATCCTCGAAGGTGACAGTTCTTCGTCTCTCTTCATCGATGTAGAGGAAGTTGCAGAGTCCTATCTTCTTGTGAACTTGGGGTTTGTAGCCGGCTATGGAGATCGCGTAGGTTGTGTTTGCCACTGCTTCCATTGATGCGGTTGGATTCTTGACTTCGGCGGCCATGAGGGTTTGTGCCATCTCCCGGAAAGAGGTTTCCCAGGGACGGACAATCAGCAGGGGATGGTCCTTGAAGATCCTTAGCCAGAGGTGGTCGAAAAGATCACACCACGAATGGCTTTCTCGCCAAAGGATGGAGAACCATTCAGTGAATTGCCGCCGATACTCAGTGGCAGGATGAACTGACGCCAGGAACTTTTCCCAGGCCGAGTACATGGTTTCAGACAATTGGACCATCCAGGCCGGGCATCTCCCATCTTCACTGATACCGAAATGGAACCTTGAAATCCCTTCATCCCCCTTC
>CAZORO010000110.1:9119-12283 GCA_964581845.1 uncultured bacterium | reverse complement strand
TGGGTTATGGGGGCGGTTTTCTGCTTTATTTCTGGCGCCTGCATCGGCTCCTACCTGAATGTGTTCATTTACCGCTGGCCGCGCGGGATGTCGACCAACAATCCCCGCCGCTCGATCTGTTTCTCCTGTCAAACCCCCATCCGGTGGCAGGATAACCTGCCGATTATCAGCTGGTTCCTGCTTGGCGGAAAGTGCCGTGCCTGCGGCGAATCCTTCAGTATCCGGTACTCGATAGTGGAGCTCCTGAATGCGCTTCTCTTTCTGCATGTCTTCTTTGTCTTTGGATTGACCTTCGCGACCGGCCTTTACCTGCTGTGGGTGGCGCTTCAGGTAGCCGGAAGTTTCATCGATATCGACACTTGCCTTCTTCCCGACCGGGTCACGCTTTCCGGGGCAGTGATTTTTCCCCTTGCGGTTTTGGTACTGGATATTGCCGACCAAACGCGGGGTCTGGTGGTTGCGAATTGGGAGGAGTCTTTCTTTGGGGCGCTCTTCGCAGCTGGGTTCATTTACATGATCCGTTTTGCCGGAACAATCGCTTTCCGGCGAGAAGCCATGGGACTTGGGGATGTGAAGCTGATGGCGATGAATGGGGCTCTCCTGGGATGGTGGCGGTCTTTATTTGTCATCATGGGACTGGGGCCGCTGCTGGCTTTGGTGACCGTTCTCATTCTCCGTCTGCTCTCAAAATTCAAGATCGAGCGCCACACTGAGGTTCCCTTTGGGCCATTCCTCTGTCTGGCGAGTTACATTTCATTGTATTGGGCCGATGAGATTATCGAATGGTGGCTGGCGCTCCCGCTGGGATACTCGGAGGCATTCGACCGCCCCTGGAGGTTCTTCGGATGGTAGAGGTCTCCATTCTAGTGCCTGTCTATAACGAGGAGGAGACGATCGGCGAGACACTGCGTCAGATCATGGAGGTTTGCGGACGTCTTCCGTACAGGACCGAGGTGATTGTCATTGACGATGGTTCCAACGACTCGACCGCTCAACTCGCGGTGATCGCGGGAGTGTTGTTGGTACGTCACGACACCAACCGGGGTTATGGAGCCGCGCTTAAAACCGGCCTACGTCTCGCGCAGGGTGAGAGAATTGTTATCATCGATGCCGACCTCACTTACCCGCCGCAACGGATTCCCGACCTGGTCAAGGAGCTTGATACCTGCGATATGGCGGTTGGCTCGCGCACAGGCGCACAGGTTCATATTCCCTGGATCCGGCGCCCCGCCAAAGGGATCTTACGGATCCTGGCCAACCGGGTGGCGGGGACAAAAATACCCGATCTGAACTCCGGGTTGCGGGCCTTCAAGAAGGACCTTGCACTTCGCTATTTCAACCTTTATCCGGAGGGTTTCTCATTTACCACTACGCTCACCCTGGCGCTCCTTTCGGATGGATGCGAGGTCCACTACATCCCGATTGATTACATGAAGCGCGCGGGCAAGTCCAAGATTCATCCCCTGCGTGACACCTTCAACTTCCTCGTCCTCATCATCCGTGTGGCGGCCTATTTCAACCCTCTCAAGGTGTTCCTTCCCGCCACCTTTCTTTCGGGCCTGATCTCAATCTATCTGCTGGCATACTACTTCTGGAAGGATAAGGGTGTCTCCGACACAGGCGTTCTCGCCTCAATTGTGACCCTCCTGATCTTCATGATGGGCATCCTCGCGGATCTGGTGGTACGGAGATCGAGGTCATGAAGCGGAGGGTGAGATGGACATTGAAGGGAACTTTGCTTCTTGTCCTTCTTTTCATGTCCACTGGCTGTGCCTACAACCTGATGGCTAACCGCGCGATGGACCGTGAAGTGACACGGCTTCCGCGCGATCCCAACACTCAGGTGATCAAAGGAACCGAGGCAATCACCCTCCAGGGAACCGGTCCCAATGCGGCCCTGCTGGTTCATGGTTTTGTCGGTTCCCGCATCGACTATAATGACCTGGGAGAGATTCTTCAGAGACAGGGTCTGACTGTCCGCCTCATGCGGCTTCCTGGCCATGGGACCTTCCCAGTGGATCATGCCAACACCACCAATGAGCAGTTTTTCGAGGCAGTCCGCTCCGAGTACCATGTTCTCAAAGCCAGCCATCCTCAAGTGGCGCTCATCGGTTTCTCGATGGGGGGAGCCCTCTCGTTGATCCTGGCCTCGCAAGAGCCAGTCGACAGGATGGTGTTGATCGCTCCCTATTATGGTGTCACCTACCGCTGGTACTACATCCTTCCGGTGGAGTTCTGGAATGGGATGTGGGGGTGGGCTTTCCCCTATGTGGTCAAGAACAACTACTTCACCTGTGTGAACCGTACCGAGGCCAAGGAAAAACTTTACTCCTATCGAGTCATCTCGAACAAGGGCGCCCGGAACCTGATCCATCTGGGTCAACAAGCCAGGGACCCAGACCTCTTGGCTCGGGTGACCTGCCCAGTCCTGGTTCTGCACTCTCATGGCGATCAAGCCGCCTCACCCTCACGTTCGGAGAAGGCTTTCGAGGCCATCGGTTCTCAGGACAAACGCATCAAGTGGTATGAGGAGTCCAACCATCACATCCTGTGGGATTACGACCAGGAGGATGCGAAAAGGGAGATCGTGGGGTTCTTGAGGTCGTTGTATCAATAAAACATCTACACAAACGATTCCGTTTCGCCTGTTCCTTTCTTCTCCGCTTTCGGAGCACGGCTAAAGGTCACATTTCCAAAGAGCGGATTAGGGAACTGCGGCCGTTTCCCCTCAAGTATCTCAGCTGCGGTAAGTATCTGAACGCGGGGATATGACGTTCCATGCTCTCCCACGATGGGTGACTCGTAATACCCGGCGCTTAGAGCTTCCGCTCGCATCGGTCTTGTTGGTTCTTGGAGAGTTAGGAGAACACCAATCTGAGCCTTCTCGCGTTCAACAACTCCTCTTAGGTCACGGATATCACCAGGTTTGATGTGACCACTTTTCACTGAGAAGATGATCTTCTTCTCCTTGCCGTTCCCTTCATCGTAAAAGAAGAGATATCCATCGATTCCCTTGTCCGCGCCTTTCTTCTTTTCCACGGGGCGAGCTCCCACCAGGCCAAGAATCCACCACTGGAACTGAAAGGGATCTTGTTTGGCCAAAGCTGTGGCATCTGGATAGGACACTGGCTCTCCCACCACTTTGAAAGATATTTCCTCCCCGA
>CAZORO010000110.1:0-9105 GCA_964581845.1 uncultured bacterium | reverse complement strand
TTTTTTATATGGGTGATTGCCAAGTGAGTGATATCGATTCCGATCCATGACCGGTTCATTTCCTGCGCTGCGGCGACTGTGGTACCGCAGCCGCAGAAAGGATCCAAAACCAGGTCTCCCTTGTTGGAACTGGCTTGAATGATACGCTTCATAAGAGCTAGTGGCTTTTGAGTTGGGTACCCCAATCTTTCTTTCGCCTGGGAATTAATTGGTGCGATGTCATCCCAAAGGCATTGAAGGGGGATCCCCTTGTTCTCATCGAGGTAACGCTTCAGGCGGATTCCACCTTTCTTGGTAAAATGAAGGCGTCCTTCTTGCTCCAGACGCTCCATAGTTTCAATTGGGCAGCGCCAGTGTGAGAACACTCCCTTGTATTCATAGTCATATCCGCCCCCCGATAATCCTTTGGCTGTCAAGTCGTAGTCGCTCCATTGGCGGCCATCCGGATCGCGGTGCCGGAAACGGGCGATATATTCCTCATCATGCGCTTGGTAGATTTGATTCCATGTCCATCGGTCTGATTTTGTGTAGAAAAGGATAATATCGACATTCGCGCCATAACGCTTGGAATCGCTGTGGGCGGTTGTTCTTTTCCAAGTGATTTCGTTCCGGAAACAAGCAGGTCCGAAAATCGCATCTAGAAGGATCTTCAGGTAGTGACTGGCAGTAGGATCGCAGTGAAGGTAAAGACTGCCCGTGGGTTTCATGATACGGTGTAGCTCTAAAAGCCGGACCGCCATGTTGCTCAGGTATGCCATCATGTCGCTTGTGCCGAGGAAGTCCATGAAGGCTCCAATGACGCGTGATGCCCCCGGGGGGCCATTGCGAACCTCCTTGAAAGCCATGGCCGCCTGTTCGTCATAGGTCCAGGTGTCATCAAAGGCTCTTATCTGAGAAGCCGCTCTTGTTCCATCCTGTTCCTTAAAGAGGATGTTGTAGGTTTGGCTGCTGTTGAAAGGCGGGTCGAGGTAAATCAGATCAATAGAATCCCCCTTAAGGTGTTCCCGCATAATTCCCAGATTGTCACCGTAATAAAGGGTGTTACCTGGTTGCGTTTTTACCCTATGGGATTCCCTGGTCATAACCCTTTCCCCTCCGCTAAGGCGAATCGTCCTCGAAACAGAATTACATCGCTGTCTTCCCCACCAATGGAAGCAATCCCGCGTCGATCGAAGCGTCATCCTCGCCCACTTTCGCCTTGAAGAGGTACCAGGTCTCCTTTTGTTCCACCTGAGCATCCGGAGCAAGGCGAGTGACTGGCCCGACACTCTCCACTTCCAGCATGGCTTCGTTGGTGAAGATCTCGTTGTTGCTGCCATAATCGATGTATGTGGCCTTGTCATCGAAGGGAAACCGCTTGATAAACAGATCCTCGCCAAGCTGGTAGGCGGCCCAGCCGAGGGTATTCCTGATTCCGATCTTCTGTGGTTTGGCGTTGTTGGGATCTTGACGAAGCTGGAGGTACTTAGTGCTCCACTTCCAGCGCGGATCGGCCATGTTGGTGTAGTGCCACAAGACCAGCGGGCGGGCGGGGAGCAGCTCCTCGGTATGGGAGATGAAGCGCTCCTGTGGCAGTATTGCACGTCCACCTTGGGCCATGACCGATAAACACCATGGCGCGAGTTCTACCTCCCAGACATTCCTGTTGATGATCCGGTGAATTAGGTTGACCCGATCCTCCTTGTCATCGAGTGTGATATCGATCTGCTTCTCGATGCCAGTGCTGGCTTCGACATTCTGACGTAGCTTAAGCATGTTGCCATCCATGGCGAACGCCACTGGGGAATTGTCGGGCGCATAGGTTCTCGGCATTGCCTCGGGAGCGTGCCAGAGACGATGCCCGCCATAGAGACGCCACTCCTCGCCACCGGTCAGTCCGGCGGTTTCCTTGTATTCCTTGAACAGGTTCTGTCCTCCCACAAAGCCGAAACGGATGATCCTCGGCCCGATATCCGTGGTGGCAATGAGCTCCACCTTCCCATTTGTTAGACGCACACAGTTCGGCCACCCCCCGTAATACACCTTCTCCATGATGCTTCCTCCTGTTTCCGGCTTCAAATTTCTTTGGCGCTCTCGTGTCCCACCCCCCAGCCCAACCCGCCCCCGCAAGGGGGGAGGAGAAAAATACGCCCTCCCCCTTTGCGGGGGAGGGTCGGGGTGGGGGGTAAGGTTGTAAAATTATCCTGGATACTCCTACCCCCCGAATACCTCTTTGACCTTGTCAAAGAAGCTTTGAGTAATCGGGTTGTGTTGTTCCCCGGAGATCTTGGCGAACTCCTCAAGCAACTCCTTCTGCCGCTGAGTCAGCTTGGTAGGGGTTTCCACCACAACACGCACAAATTGATCACCCTGACCATGTTGGCGCAGATTCGGAAGCCCCTTGCCACGCAGACGGAACATCTTATGGGTTTGTGTTCCGGCGGGAATCTTCATCCGGGCCTTGCCGAAAAGGGTAGGAACCTCGATATCCGCTCCGAGTGCTGCTTGTACGAAACTCACGGGGACCTCGCATACAATGTCATCTCCATCCCGCTCGAAGAGTTCATGCGGTTTCACAGTGATGAAGATGTATAGATCCCCCGGTGGACCGCCACGAATCCCACGTTCGCCTTCGCCAGTAACCTTCAGCCGTAATCCTGTCTCAGCTCCGGGGGGAACCTTGATTGAGAGTTTCTTGCGCTTAAGAGTCCTCCCAGCTCCATTACAGGTACTGCATGGCGATTCGATGATCACCCCGCGTCCTCCACAACGCGGACAGGGACGGCTGACACTGAAGAACCCTTGGGAGAAACGAACCTGTCCCAAGCCATTGCATGTGGTACAAGTCGCTGGGTTAGTTCCTGGAGCGCAACCATTCCCATTGCAGGTTTCGCAGGATTCATGGCGTGGAACATCAATCTTCTTCTCAACTCCATGCGCCACTTCCTCCATCGAGAGCTCCAGGTCATAACGGAGATCCTCGCCACGTGCAGCTCCGCCTGGACGGCGTGCACGCCGTCCACCCCCGAAGAGTCCCTCGAAGAAATCGGAAAAGTCGCCGAAAATATCGGAAAAATCCGAAAATGCTTCCGGATTGAATCCACCCCCGAATCCTCCCTGGACCCCCTGGTGGCCAAAACGGTCATAGGCCTCACGCTTTTTGGGATCACTCAGTACTTCATAGGCCTCGGTGGCTTCTTTAAACTTCTCCTCCGCCTCCGGATCGCCACTGTTCCTGTCTGGATGGTACTGTAAGGCCAGCTTGCGGTAAGCTTTCTTAAGGTCCTCCGGGGTGACGCTTTTGCTCACACCCAAAACTTCATAGTAATCACGCTTGACAGTCGCACTCATTCTGTAGCCTGAAAAATCTCACCTGTAGAGTTGTTTGAGGAAGAGAAATACTCTTACCCCAATCGATTGCATCCATATATTCTAGGGAAAGGACCAGATTGGTTAAAGACGGCCACCAGTTGGCCGTCTCAGCCCTTGATTCCTGAGAGAATGATCCCCTCGACGAATACCCGCTGGATTGCGAAGAAAAGGACCAAGAGAGGTATGAGTGAGATCACCGAAGCCGCCATCAGGTAATGGGGGGCCATGACCGAGTAGGCTTCTTTGAAAAGATTGATACCCAGGGCGATGGGAAACTTGTTGATGGTTTGAATGTAAATTAAAGGTCCCTCGAAATCATTCCAGCGTGCCACAAAGGAAAGCACGCCGATGGTGGCCAGTGCTGGGATAGCCAGGGGGAGAAAGATGCGCAGGTAGATTCCAAAATTCGAGCACCCATCGATCTTGGCTGCGTCCTCCAGATCCATTGGCACTGTCAGGAAAAATTGCCGGAAGATAAAAATACTGAAAGCGCCTCCGCCCAGCCATCCAGGCAGAATCAGAGGAATCCATGTGTCCACGAAACCCAACTTACTGTACATGATGTAAGTTGGAATCATTGTGACAATCGGGGGCAGCATCAGAGTTGATAGCATCATCACGAAAAGAGTATCCCGGAAAGGAAACCTGAGACGCGCGAAAGCAAAGGCCACCAGGGGTGCGGTGAGCAACTCCCCAAGTAGCGCCAGGCTGGTGATACAGCTCGTGTTGAAAAGAAATTTCCCCAGCGGCAGGAACTCAAACACCTTTTCGTAATTGCTCCACTGGGGATCTGATGGAAGCTGGATCAGGGAGGTCGAATAGACCTCATCCAGGGTTTGCAGCGAGGTTGAAATACTCCATAAAAGAGGGAAACCGAACGGGATGGAGAGGGTGATCAGGATGATGTAGGCCATGACCTTCCGTCCGGTCTTGGGACGTGTGCCAGTGAATTCTCTGGGCTTGGGTTTCATCGCCGTTCTCCCTCGTAATGAACCCAGAAGGGGGTGCTCTTGAGCACCAGTAAAGTGAAGAGAAGAATGATGGCGAACAGCAACCAGGCCATTGCGCAGGCATAGCCCATCTCGAATTCCTCGAAAGCCTTACGGAAGAGATAGAGCATATAAAACAAAGCGGATTCATTGGGATCTCCGAGTGTCCGGTTAGTCATAATGTAAGCGCTGGAGAAGACCTGGAAGCTGCCAATAATACTGATCACCAGATTGAAAAAGATGGTGGGAGTCATCATTGGTATAGTAACGGTCAGGAATTTACGGACCTCTCCGGCTCCATCGATCTCCGCCGCTTCGTAGAGTTGACGTGGAACATTCTGCAATCCCGCCAGGTAGATCAGCATTGAGCCACCGACTCCCCACAGTGACATGAGGATCAGCGATGGTTTGCTCCAGTTCTCACTGGTAAGCCAACCCGGCTGCCATTCCCTGGGAACGCCCAGCATCCCAAGGATTGTATTGATTGGGCCGAAAACCGGGTTGAGAAGCCAGATCCACAAGATGGCCGTCGCTGGCCCCCCCACCACCTTGGGTAGATAAAAGATGGTCCGGAAGAAGATGATTCCACGGACCTCCTGGTTGAGCGCGACCGCCAGGAGAAGGGCCAGAACCACACTCAATGGAACCAGGACGAAGGCATAGTAGGCTGTGTTGTAAAGGCTTTTGAGGATCTTTTCATCCTCGAACAGAAGCCGTTTGTAGTTGGCCAGTCCGGCCCACTGGAGCCGTTCAAGACTTCCCCCATCCCAGTTGCAGAAGGAGAGCATGAATGAGGCCACTAAAGGCCCCAAAGTCAGAATCACGAAGGAAAGGAGCCACGGGGAGAGGAAAAGATACCCATCCAGTACATCCCGCCGGTTATAAATGCCCCTTACCAGCCGCATGGCTCAGTACCCCCTCCGTTTAAACCTGTCCACCACGGCTTGGCACTTTGTTTGAAGCTCGGCCACCGTAACTTCGGGAGGCAGCCATCGAGAGGGATTGCCCCGGAATTTGCTCCGGTCAGGAGGATCCTCTCCTCGCAGCAAGGCCTGCCCCCATGCATTGTATGTTTCGGTGCCAAACCTCCCCATAATTCCATCAGCCACGGTCCAAATGGCTTGCGAGGCGAGCATGCCCGGTGTGGTCCGTCCATATTCCAGCATGGCCTCCAGAAATCGTTCCTCATGCTGAGGCGTGTCATCCCGCACGAATGAGGCCAGCACATCCGCGGGACGGACCGGCATGGCTCTACCGCTCCTTCCAACCACCCGTTGCGACTCGCTCGAAAGCACATGCTTGATCCAACGCCAAGCTAGTTCTTTCTTCTCCGGGGTTGTCTTACTGTAGATTCCAATGCAATCGAAACTGACACGCGCGGCGCGTCCCGCGGGTCCTCGTGGGACATGAAACACATCCCACTTCTTTCCTGTCAGTTGACGAAGATTCAACATGACATAAGCCGGGCAGGCCACCATTCCCACCCGGTTTGTAAACAGCATGACCTCCTCGACCATGGAAAGATCCGCTGCGAAGGCGACGCACCTTTTCCGGTAGAATATGTCAGCATAAAACTCGAGCGCCTGAACCGCCTGAGGGGATCCAATTGTGATGCGAGTTCTCCCTGGGTCCATCCACTCCGCTCCGAAAGCCCACAAAACTTTCTGGTTGTGGAGTATATTCATCATGAGGAAAGTCCCGTATTGATCAAGAATGCCATCCCCATTCGTGTCGCGGGTGAGCTGCTTGGCAATCCTCGCGAAGTCATCCCAGGTCCAGTCCTTGGTGGGTTCGGGGATTCCAGCCTGCTCGAAAAGGTCCAGATTGGCATAGATCAGCTCGCAGAATCCATCCCAGGGAAGAACCCAGTAGGTGCCCTCGTACTGGGCGGTCTCGAGCGCGACAGGGAAGATCTCGCTGATCCGTAGCTCCTCAGCGTCACGTTCGATCCGGTCGTTGAGAGGTTCGATATAACGCTTGCTTGCAAGCCAGGGCAGGCCGTCGTCATCGATCATCATGCAGTCGGCGGCGCTACCGGCGAGCATGCGTGAAACCAGCGCCCCCGGTTTGTCCGAACCGGGAGCATACTCCAGCTTCACATAGACATCGGGATTCTTTTCCTCGAAGGTCCGCTTGAGCTCCTCCCAAATACTGAGCTCCAGATACCCCCCCCAGAAGGAATACCGCAAGACCTCCTTATCCATGGGGATACCCTGTCCACACCCACACAGCAGAATATGGGCGAGGAAGACCATCACGAGGATACGGATTGGAGGGGGTGTTGATTTCATCGGATCGAGTGATGTCTCCCGGAAAGCTAGGATGGTTGATATTGGCCAGGAGCTTGTGAGTAGTATGGTGTGAACTGAAGCTTTGTCAAATATGGATTATGCTTGACGCTTCCCAAGGAGCCTTCCTACAATCTCCTTGACATCACTGGAGGTGAATCCATGATCCCCGGAAAGATTCTATTCGCGACCGCACTGGTTTTTGCCACCAGTGTTTCTTACGGTCAAGCTCCCACTCCCGAAAGTTTGCTCAACAACCTGAAAGCGAAATGGAACTCGATTCAAGATTATCAATCCATGATGCGTTCCCGTAATCGTCTGGGAAACCAGAAGGATGAAAAAAAGTTTCTTTTCTCATTCAAGAAGCCCCATCAGGTACGCACCGAGGTCACCGAGGGTGAAAAAAGGGGGAGTGTCCTGACACGTGATGCCACGGGGAAAATCCGCGGGAAGAAGGGTGGCGTCCTTGGCATCGTGGCGATCACTCTCAGCGAGGATGATGAACGGGTCACTAACTTGCGTGGAAGAAAATTCTACCTGGCGGATTGGGGTTCGGTCATCAAGGAGTATTTCGAAGCCTACAACAAGGGCTGGAAATTCACTTTGCTTCCCGATGAAAAATTCAATGAATCCGACTGTTTTGTCCTTCAGGCGGAGGGAACCGATCCCAAATCACCGGTCACGCGGGATGTGATTGTGATCGAAAAGGCAAGTTCACTGATCCTTTGCCGCAGGCAATATGAGGGACAAACTCTGGTCAATGAGGTTGTCTGGTGGGATATCCATCTCAATGTAGGTTTGGATGACAGTCTCTTTACTTTATGAGGGGGAGGGTTCCTCCCGGACAGCGCCCGGTAAGAAGGGGTTGGAGGCACCTCTTACCGGAGTAGTGATCGGAGTGACCGCTGGTCCCACACGGGCATGGATCGATCCAGTCCGGTATCTTGCGAATGCCTCCACGGGAGCGCTTGGTGCGCTTATCGCGGAACACCTGGCAACCTTGGGTGCCACCGTGACCACGATCCTCGGCCCCGGAGCTCTCTTGCCCACCCACCCATCCATCCGTCTTCTTCACATCGAGACCCCAGCGGATCTCCTGGCCACACTCCAGCAGCTTGCATTAACACAAGAGGGAGTTCGGTTTTCCTACTGGATCCATGCGATGGCGGTCCTTGATTACGTTCCTGCGGTCACGAATACCAGGAAAATCTCTTCGGACTTGGGAGAATGGTCTCTCGCGCTAAAGCCCGCCCCCAAGGTTATCCGGCACTTGAAGGGGCTGTTCCCCCATGCCGGATTGATTGGATTCAAACTGGCTTCATGTACTGATCCAGAGGAGCTCCGGTGGGCAGCGATGCAACTGGCCGATTTGGCTCATTGTGACCTGGTGGTTGCCAATCCCCCACCTTTTGACGACCCCTCCATCCATAAGGCTTGGTTTTGGGAAAGACAAAGCTCTTCCTGGACTGGCCCCATTCAAGGCAAACCCGAGATTGCCCAGGCCATCTCAGCCTGGATCTGCAGACATCCCCCAACCGGTCATCGTTCCCGTGCCTAACCTCACCTCGATCCGAAAAGTCACCAGTACGGAGGAGAGGCGTCTTGTCGAAGTGCTCAGACGTCATCTGGATGAAAATGCTTACCTCTTGGGACTCATCCATGATTACTCCGTCGCTGAACTCTCACGGATGCAATGGGGATGGTTCTTCTGGTATCAATCTCCAAAGGGAATCGAGGGGGTTCTCTATCTCGACACAACTGGGCTTGCCGTGGTGAGTCCTTCCTCACGAGAAGCCGTTATTGCCTTCGCGGATTTTGTGATGGCAGAAAAAATGTCTCTGACCCGGATTATTTCCGAAGAAGCCTCTGCGCGTTACTTGGACCAGTGTCTCCGTGAGCGTGGTTCTGCATGGCGGAATACACTCCAAGTTTTCCAGGAGCATGGAATGGCCTTATGCTGGGTTGATCTCGCGCCCCATAACGAGCCAGACCTGCGTCTGGCCCAATCCCAAGAGGCTTCCGAGATTGCCCACAATGCCGCCGCCGCCATGCTCGAGGAGTTGAACCTTAAGACAGACACGCAGGAGATGGAGAGATTGATCCGGTCGAAAGTCGATCTGATCAATCGGAACAGATACTTTATCTTGCGGAGGGGTGGGAAGATTCTTTTCCAGGCTTTTCTAAGCACCTCTCTTCCCGAAGCGGCTCTTGTTCAAGGAGTTTGGGTTCCTGAAGAATGCCGTGGACACGGGATAGCGACCCGTTGCGTAGCCGAAATGTGCCGCCGGGCCTTTGACTACTCGGACCGGATTCTTCTCCGGGTTCAAAAACGGAATCTTCCCGCTGAAAGGGTCTACCAGAAGGTGGGCTTCAAACCTTTTCTGGATTACCTTTCGATCTGGTATAAAACTTAGTCGTGATCCTCACGTGGCCGTGCTTTGGCCAGCTGATGGCGGTTGACATACTGGCGTATCTTC
>CAZORO010000109.1:0-12303 GCA_964581845.1 uncultured bacterium | reverse complement strand
CCAACTTCCGGTAACGGATTGTGATCAAGGCGGGTGCATCGAGACGGCGGAGGTTGAAATGTTGGCCCTCCTCGACAATGGTGACCTTCAGACCTGAGTCCGCCTGTTGTGCACCAAGGGATCCAGCTTGTTGAAATGTAATCTGGACAGGAGGCATGGTTATCCCTGGTTTAGGAACCGCCCAATCGAGGAACCGTCTCCACCGGTACCAACCGCTCCGGTGTCGTTGAGCCTCAGTCATTTGCCCATCGAAGCGGGTGTATTCATACCCCTCCGGCAGGAATAGGGTCCAATGAGTTTGCAGGATCTTGGTTCCGCTCAATTGGGGAGGCAGGATACGGATACTCCCCAGGATACCCATTTCCGCATTGGGTACTGACTGCTCATATGCGAACCTGACCGGGATGAAGGCATTGGGATCCTCCACACTCCCCAGGCGGATCAGGATTTTCTTATCGGTGGCCCTCATCGCGGGCTGCTCGCTCTTGCCGCCCACGAAAATCTCGGAAAGGAGTTGCGCGCCCTCCGGCAATTCGAGCTCTAAGTATTGGGCGCGCTTGTTCTGAAGGGAGTAGGTCACCAGAGACACCTGATGACCCTCCTTGTTGACCACTGTCCGCAGATCGGCATGATGAACCACCGAGGTTGGGATTTCGATGTAAGCATGGCGCTCCACCGCCATCCCCAGCCGCCAGAGTGTTTTCTCTTCGGCGGTGCCACGGTCATAACGGTAGGCCAGGAAGGTTCCAGGGGGACGAAGCCTTTCGGGTAACTCCTTGTTGTCGATCGCCTCAAGCCCTTGAATGGTGGGGGTGATATCCAGATTTCTTCCTTTGACTACGGATAGGAGTCCTGTGGACCGGAAGACATTAAGCGGCACAACCCGTGGGACATCGAACTCCGCACGCGAAGCAGCAGTGGCTTCATTGATTGTCGAATATGGGCTTTCGTGGGTCAAAGTGAGCTCGTACTTGCCAGTCTGCTTGTCTTGGAGAGTTACCTTCCAGGTGGCCAGGTTTCCATTAACCTCTTTGCTCCGCTCCTTGATAGTGGGTCCATCGATCTGGATGTGGTCTGCGATGCCAGCCGGGACACTAAAGGAAAATTCATCCACTCCGGCATATTCCACCTGGTAGGCCAGGTGAGTGGTCATTTCATAAAAAGACTCCCGAACCTCAACAAGGGTCTGCGTCTCGGCGCTGATATGCGGCTTACGGCGGTTGAAGGAGATGGTGGGAGGAGCTGTTTCGCCACGGTAACGGAAGCCCAGGGTCAGCGGGACCGGCAGTCCCTTGTCCGCTCCGGGAAGGCCAGCCAGGATCCGGATGTCTTCGGTACGGCACCCGCCTAGACCAGAGATGTTGGCGGCCAGGCTCTCATGGACTCCCACTCCCAGATAGCCATCGATCCGTTCGGCGCCCAACGGACTGAAAAAGGGGATGGTTTCGGCCGTCGATTGATCGGGGGCGTGAGGTTGCCAAGCTCTCTCACATCGCAGGAGGAGGCTGAATGCTCCCGAACGCCGTTCCTTGAGCTCGATCCCAATGTGACGCTTGTCTTGCTCACCCAGTACACGGTAATCGCTGATAGGAACTTCACTCTCAACAATCTCTGGATCAGAAAAGCCAACGGGACAATTCAAGTCCAGGCGGAAGACACCGGCTTTCTTCACATCGAAGCGGATTCGCGCCAGAGAAATCCACTTGTCCAATCCGATCTGTACCAGGGATTGGACCTCTGTCCAGATCTTCGGGGCGGTTTTCGAGATCTCGAATGACAATGTATAAGGAATCCGTAGATACCGGTAAGCAAAGGCCGTTGAACCTTCTCCGGCGGCATTGGTATCCAGGGTTTCCTGTGTCAGGCCGGTCACCTGTTTGGGACGAATTTCGAGGTAGGGTGGCACATGGACCGCAATGTGTCCCGATTGTCTTTGGACACCCTCTACAACCAGCATGGGGATTTGTCTCTCCCCGGTCGTGGCGGAAGCGGGAACCTCATAAGAAAGGCTGAGGGGGATTCTATCCTTCACGATGGAATGAAAATGGATACGAACTTTCTGCCCATCTAGCGCTTTTTCGGTCTCCCAGGCTCTTAGATTGGTGGTGCTCACGGACAGGATTTGGGAATTCTGCGGCAGGGAGAGCGTCACCTGGTCGAGGCCCGCAAGAAGCACCTGGAGATTCAACTGCGAGTAGCACTGAGTGGACCCTTCCATGAGGGTGACCCGCTCATTGAGATCAGCGAACAGCAGGGCTGTCCGCTCTTGCTCCACACGCGCGGGTTTCCACAAGATCCGGATCGGTTCCGAACCGCTGAAGAAGGCCGAAAGATGTGTTCCGCCGCTCGCCTTCGGTTGGTGAGTGAAGGCGGAGGTGGGGGTCAGTTCAAACTCGATGGAATCGGTTGGGATATCCAAGGTGAAGCGGGAGACAGGCGCATCGAGCCCCTTGAACTCGATGAACTTACCACCCGGAGCCTCGGTCACTGGGAGCATCAGATTCAGATGGAACCGGTAGAGTCCCGGTCCTGGCAAGATAGCCGCCAGAGATCCCGGCTTGATACGTTGTGTCATCCCAGTTGCTGGGGAAGTAGAGACGATCGTGGTCGATGCAGAGGATGGGATCGCTGTTTGTTTGATGAAGGTCCTCCACTGATCACCCTTCAGTCCCTCAGGAACTGTAATCAGGAAGGCCTCGGTCGTGGCGGTGCTTACCCCAGCGCCTGTGACTGGGAGAACCTTGGCTTCCGAGACAGACAGCCGGGAGACACCCAGCGGGACAAGGGAGTACCCTTTCTTGAGTGCACGGATTTCGAGGTTCGCCTCGATTACCGCCACTTTTCCATCCACCTTTCCGGTGTATTCGACTGCCACGGGCATCCCATCCACGGGTGGCTTCTCTCGTTCCTGGTCAGCTGCTCTGGGGGCTTGACGCGTCCAAATCTCCAGGAACTCCTTGTAGGGAAGAAAGACTCCTCTGCCCTCTTTCTCGAAAACAGACTCCAAGCTGTGGTAAGGGATATAAATAGTCTGTTCAGTCAGCCGGGACTCCTCGCTCTTTCCCGGAGATTCCTCCCCCGCCCATGAGGAACTTAAGGTAAGGGAAATCAATAAAATCAAAATGGGAACCGCCTTATAGAAAGAGAATGGGAGTTTGGAATGGGGGAAATTCCTCATGGTGAACCTCCTGGAGGACTGACTTGGGTCCGTTTGGAACAAACCAGATTCAGTAGAAAGATAACACTCACTAAGTGCGATGTGGTGAGGAATGAGTAAAAGAGTGTAAGACATATGTAACCGCCGATTCCTGGAAGGTATCGAAGGCTTTATACATGCATCTCCAAATACACATTGGCTTCACCATGAGAACGTACCAGCCAGCGGAATCTTAGAATTGTTTGAGCAAGGATAGGAAAAATACCTTTTGGTTGCGCAAGGTTTTCAATGAATTCTAATTCAAACAAGATGGTTCTGCCTTTACTTGCTCATGTGGGTGTGGCCCAATGGTCATCTGGAGCCGGAGAATGGGGTGGCATCCACAAACATGGGCCATGGGATCTTATGAAACCTCAGCTTGGAGTTTTGAAGGGCAATCTGGGGGGGATGATGATTGAGGAAGGGATGATATGGATTCAAGAGAACGAGTATTACATGCCATCCATTTTGAAAAACCAGACCGGGTTCCTTTCAACTTTTGGATGGATCGCAGGAGGTTGGGGGAACTGGAGACCAAATATGGACCCCAGGCTAGAATCCGCCATTACGGCGCGGATGTGCTCGAGAGTTTTGTCTTGCTGGCATGGCCATCCGGGCAGTTTGTGGAGACATTGGGAACCAACTGGATGGTGAAACCGCTGATTGAGGATTGGACTAAAGCGAGTGAAATCCCCCTTCCAGATCCAAAAGATGACCGGATTTATGATTATCTCCGGAATGACCTGAAGGAAAACTCCAATGCCGCTGTCATTCTCGATCTTCCCAATGTCCTATCCTTTGTGGAATCGATGGTCACCCAGGAACAATTGTACATGGACATGGTGGACTACCATGATGAAGTCCAAGCCTTCTTCCACCGCATGTCGGACATCATGGCCATGGCCGCAGAGGTAGTCTGTAAGATGGATATCACTGCGCTGTATGTGATGGATGATATCGCCTGCAACAAGGGATTGATCATGTCTCCCAGTATGTGGCGGGAGTCGATTCTGCCCCATTGGCGTAAACCCATCGAGGTGGCTCATGCTCATAATAAGCCAGTCTTTTTCCATACCGATGGGAAATGCCAACCCTTATGGAAGGAGTTCGCGGCCTTGGGTATCCGCATGTTGAATCCGCTCCAACCTGACCTTCAACCATTAACGGAATATAAAAGCCTCTACCATGGGCGGATGGGTATTTATGGTGGATTACCGACCGACAAGATCCATCTCATGACACCGGATCAAATCCATGAGTCTGTTCAGACTCTTTTTGAGCAGGCGGGGGCGAATGGCGGTCTGATCATGTCCACCCATGATATTGATGTCACGGTCAGTGAAGAGCAAATTGACGCAATGACTGGTGCCATAAAAGATTGTAGATATTAGCTGTTAAAAGTGAGTGCTTTGTTGAGTTGATTGGACGGCAGAAGACCTCACCCCCCGCCCCCCTCTCCCACCAGGAGAAGGGGGAACAACTTCCTCCTCGCTCAGCAGGAAAGAGAGGCGGGAGGGTAAGGTTCGATTTCCACCTATGGGGAGGTCAATATGACAGGGAAGGAACGAGTCACTGCTGTTCTATGTGGGGATGCAGTAACAAAGCCACCCGTCCTGCCCATTGTTCACACCGCCCTCGCACGGATCGCCAATGTCTCCCTTGGCCAGTACTTCAATGATGCGGATGCAATGGCGGATGTGACCGTCCAGAGCGCCGAACGGTTTGGGCTGGATGGAGTTCAACTGACCCTGGGTGTAGTCGCCGAACCCGAGGCCCTGGGAGCGTATGTGGAGAAGCCCAAGGATGGAGCTCCTGTATTGAAGGAATATCTCCTGCATGATTTGTCTCATCTCAATGACCTGCGGGGCCGTCCAGTATCCCAAGGCGGGCGTTTGCCGATGTACCATGCAGCGGTGGCAAAAGTAGTCAGTGAAATCGGAGACCGGGTATTTGTCATCTCGACTCTGCGTGGACCTCTCAATATCGCGGCCCAGCTGCGGGGTGTGGAGCAGATCCTGATTGATATGATTGAACGGCCAGAGGATGCCCTCCGGATCCTTGAATTCACCACTGAAATTGCAGTTCAGGTCTCCCAAGCCTCATTGGAAAGCGGAGCTCATGCCGTCATGTTTGGAGAGGCCACCTGTTCGCCTAACTTCATCTCCCCCGCCATGTACCGGCGTTTTGTCCAACCGCTGCACACCCAACTGATGAGCCGTGTGAAGGAAATGGGTTGGCGGTATGCTGGCTTGCATGTTTGCGGCAATATCAGGCCGATTCTTGAAGATTTGATCGCCACAGGGGCCGGTCTGGTTGATGTGGACTACCAGGTGGATGCCTCCGAAGCGGTGGCTTTGGCGAATGGACGGGTTGCTCTGCGGGGCAATCTCGATCCGAGTTCTCTGTTTTATCTCGGAACGGCGGAAGAGGTTTCCCAGAGGACCAAGACCCTCTGCAAGGATGTTTCGGGTACCCGCTGGATCATGAGTAGTGGCTGCGACATACCTCCCGGGACTCCAGCGGAGAATATCGTGGCCTTTGTGAGCACCGCCCGTGGTGCGGATTCAACTTAATCAATGATCAAGTAAGCGCTGACAGATGTCTTATCCTCTATCGGCACTATTACCCAGTTTCGTTAAGCGGTTATCCGATAGGGTGATCTATCGGAAGCACCGCCTATGCGGTCAGTTGCGCAAAGATAGCCTTTCGATCCAAATGGATATCACGAATTGCTGCAATATCCATTGCGTCATGTGCTCGACTCACCGCTTGCCAATGGCTTGTGGCCAAGAGCCGCGCTTCATGCCGGTGGAGCTCTTCGCCAAGATCGCGCATCAGGCCTTTCCTTTCGCCAGCACAGTAAGACTGGCATGTAGTTTCGAGCCAACTCTTCACCCTGATTTTGGACGTATCCTGGAAATTGCTGGCGCCTCGGAGGCGGGAGATGTGGGTTTCGACACGAATGGCGTCTTGCTGGATGACAAAATGAGCCGGGACATCCTCCTTTCTGGCATTGATGAAATGTCTGTATCCTTGGATGGTTGGTCCAGTCCTGTTTTCGAGGCCATCCGCTGTGGTGCTAAGCGGGATCTTGTCTACGGAAACCTGGAGCGTTTCCTGAGTCTGCGGGAGGAGTTGAATCCAGCCTTCGGCTTGGAGGTGGATTTCGCACTCATGCGGGAGAATGCCCATGAGCTCCTGGATGTGGTCCGTTATGCCGCCATGGCACGTTGCCGCTGCTTCAACATTATTCATATTGTTCCCGGTATACCTGAGAATCCCCGTTACATCGGGAATGACCGGGAATTCTGTGATCCATTGCTTGATGAGGCTCGTAGTGTATTAGCCAAGAGCGGTACGCTGTTCTGCATATATGGTCCGGGGTTTGATCACTCCCGCTGCGAGGAGCCTTGGTCACGATTTCTGATCGATTCCCAAGGCAAAGTTTATGGATGCGGTCAGCGGTTTGCTTTGCCCTATGGGGATTTTAACTCTCAGGATTTCGAGGAAATCTGGGATGGTCTCCCATTCCTCAAACTCCGTTCGGATCTCGCACGGGGTGTTCTCCGGGATGAGTGTCTGACATGCAGTGCCTTGGCTGAACCAATCAAGTCTTGACTTCCTTTTTGAAAACATTGAACAGAAAAAAACTTGCTTATAGGTTCTGGCAATGGTTCATGTCTCCTATCCGGCGGCCCCCAAGAGCGATGAACCGGGGACTTGACAGAGACCCAAAATATAGGACACAATCCAGAGTAAGAATCAATCTAATATGATTCCGTCACCAAAATCCCCATGACCTGCGAATACCGCAAGGTTGTGGTTCCAAATGGGACAGAAAAACATGGTTGATTCCAATCAGCCCTATGATACTTTCCCTATTGTTGCTTTCAAATGATAAAATTCCGGATTGAGTAGCAACTCGACGGAACGGAATATCAGGAGGTTGATTGAAGAACAGGTATTCACACCCATCAAAATATTAAGGAGGACGAAATGGAAGGCGAAAAGAAAAAATTGACCACAGTCGCCGGCGCCCCTGTTGTCGACAACCAGAATGCCATGACCGCTGGCCCGCGCGGCCCCATGCTGCTTCAAGATGTCTGGTTCCTGGAGAAGCTGGCCCACTTCGACCGCGAGGTCATCCCCGAGCGGCGGATGCACGCCAAAGGCTCCGGGGCTTTCGGTGATTTCACGGTCACCCACGACATCACCAAGTACACCAAAGCCAAGATCTTCTCCAAAATTGGCAAGAAAACCGAACTTTTTGTCCGTTTTTCCACTGTCGCTGGAGAACGTGGCGCGGCGGATGCCGAACGCGATATCCGTGGCTTCGCCATCAAGTTCTACACCGAGGAGGGCAACTGGGATCTGGTCGGGAACAACACCCCGGTGTTCTTCTTGCGCGACCCCCTCAAGTTCCCGGACCTCAACCATGCGGTGAAACGTGATCCACGCACCAATCTGCGCAGCGCCAAGAACAACTGGGATTTCTGGACCTCTCTGCCCGAGGCATTGCACCAGATCACCATCACCATGAGCGACCGCGGCATCCCCGCCTCCTACCGTCACATGCATGGTTTCGGCAGCCACACCTTCAGCATGATCAACGCCAAGAATGAGCGCTATTGGGTCAAGTTCCACCTGGTGACCCAGCAGGGCATCAAAAACCTGACCGATGCCGATGCCGAGGCCATCATCGGTAAGTGCCGTGAAAGCCATCAGAGGGACCTCTACGAGGCCATCGAACGCGGTGACTTCCCGCGTTGGAAGCTGTTCATCCAGGTGATGCCCGAAAAGGATGCGGCCAAGTGCCCCTACAACCCCTTCGACTTGACCAAGGTCTGGTTCCACAAAGATTACCCGCTCATCGAGGTGGGGGTGATGGAACTCAACAAAAATCCTGAAAACTACTTTGCCGATGTGGAGCAGGCCGCCTTCAATCCGGCCAACATAGTCCCTGGCATTGGCTTCTCGCCCGACAAGATGCTCCAGGGACGCTTGTTCTCGTATGGTGACGCGCAACGCTACCGGTTGGGTGTCAACCACCATCTCATCCCGGTCAATGCCCCACGCTGCCCAGTCCACAGCTACCACCGTGATGGTCAAATGCGGGTAGATGGCAACCAGGGAAGCACGCTTGGGTATGAACCCAACAGTTATGGTGAGTGGCGCCAGCAGCCCGAGTTCGCCGAGCCACCCCTCCCACTCGATGGCGCGGCGGATCACTGGGACCACCGTGCCGATGAGGATTACTACTCACAACCGGGGATGCTCTTCCGCCTAATGAAACCGGAACAGCAGCAGGTGCTCTTCGAGAATACCGCACGCGCCATGGGAGATGCCCCGAAAGAGATCAAGGTCCGTCACATCGGTAACTGTTATAAGGCCGACCCCGCCTATGGTGAGGGTGTGGCCAAGGCGTTGGGTATACCACTGAGCGAGGTTCCCAAATAGAGGAACGCTCCGGTATGGGGAGAAGGGGTGATCTTCGCCCGGTAAAGGAATACATTATCCCATGAGGATCGTTCCACTCTATATGTTGTATAGTGTCTCTCCATTTCAAGAACGGAGACATTGAATCAAGGAGGAATATGAAGAATGCACAAAGACAGCGTGGTATTGCTCAACAAAGCCGTGGCTGATGAAATCACAGCCATCCATCAGTACATGTACTTCCATTTTCATTGTGATGACCAGGGGTTCGATCTCCTGGCCTCGTTGTTCAAAAGAACCGCTATCGAGGAGATGATGCATGTCGAGAAATTGGCCGAGCGGATTCTCTTCCTCAAAGGTGAAGTGGAAATGAAGCCTTCCGCCGAAGTCCAGAAGGTACATGATGTCAAGAAGATGCTTGAGATCGGTACCCAAATGGAGGAGGGGAGTGTGAGAGACTACAACCTTTGGGCCAATGAGTGCTCCGCCAAGGCCGATTCGGCCTCCAAGAAAATCTTCGAGGAGCTGGTCCTCGATGAAGAACGTCACTACGACCAGTTCGACACCGAGATGGCGAACCTCGATAAGTTTGGAGAGAACTATCTGGCCCTTCAATCGATTGAACGCAGCAAGACGGTGGGCGCTGGTGCCGCCAAGGAGTAAGCGTGAATTATGGGTGAGTAAGAAGGTCCGGGCCTTTCAGACCCGGACCTTTGTTCCTTCCTGCAGAACGAAGAGATTCAAGCAGTCCACGCAGAGACAATCCTCATAAAGCTCCGCGATCCGTTGACGGGCCCCGGCGGTTAGGTGAACCGTTATGCAATCACAGTTGAGAATATCATCGTTCCTGCACACGAAGAATCGGCCACAGTGGGGGCATCGCTTGATTTTACCTTTTATACTGCCGCTCATACCATCTTTGAACGTTGCCGTCCCCTCCCCTCAAGTTTTATCCGATGTAACAGTAAAGCCTATCATAAAAAAACCAGAGTCGGCCCAGGATCTCAACCCTAGGCTTCTGGACTGAGTCGTCATTTTTCATTCTGGGTGCCGGAAACCAGCATGGGAGACTGTTTGGAGACAAAAAAAGGAGGGGTCTTTCAACCCCTCCCTCTCTGACTTGATTCTTGTTAGTCCTCTTACTGAGCGGCAACCATTGAGCCACATGGGTTGCATAGGGCACAGGGATCGCAAACCCCACATGGAGCACATTGCGAGCAGCAATTGCAACAGCATGTGCAGCAATTGCAGCAGCAAGTGCAACAGTTGCAGACACACCCCAGCACGCACTTCACGGCGGAGGTGGTGCCACAAGTGATATCGCAGACACCCTTGGCGGTTACACAGGTCATGCACTGAGCACCCTTACACACCACGTTTAGCATACAGCAGGGAACCTTCAGCAGCTCGCAGGGGTTGAAGCAGGGACGGCAAGGTGCACATGGGGCGCATGGAGCACAGGGCAGGCAAGTCACCGGCAGCGGCTGAACCTCTGGCGCTGGCGCAGGTGCTGGTGGCTGAGCAATCACCTCGGGCACAACCGGGGAAGTATACGCAACCACCGGCTCGGGCTCGGGCTGCGGAGCTGGGATCATTGGAATGGGCTCGGGCGCTGGCGGTGGAACAGGTTCAGACTTCACCACAACCGGCTCGGGAACGACTGGCTTCGGAATCTCAGGCTGCGGGACTGGTGGTGGCGGGGCGGGAACTTCGACCACATTCGGACGCTCCGGCTCACCCTGATCGCCCGCGATCAGCGCTGACAGTACATACGGATGGCCATGATTGAGGTAGCGCAGATCGAGCTGCACATCATTCAGGGCCACCTCGCTCACGCCAGCGGAAAGATCATAGAAAAGGGTGAAGGTGGTCATCCCGCCATGGGGGACCAGACCGGTGACACCCGGAAGCAGCGGCTCACCATCGCGAAATACCGAGGTGGCGAAGTGACGCTCGCCGATTCCATCGGTCAGAACCGCTTCGTTGATACCGTCGAACATGAAGGTCTCATGCCACTGGTTCACGAAGGTGTACTCGACCGGCAGAGACCGTGTCATGGAACCATCGGCCATAACGCGGTTAATGATGGGCAACCTGTGAACAATGAGAGAGCCACGCGCCTCGGTGACATCCGCGCCTGGCGGCAGCAGGATCTCAACCTTCGAGTCCGTGACCTGGCTGGTAACCAACAATTTCCCATCCGGCACAAAACCAGCCGTTACCGGGCTGGCTAAGGCCAATACGGCAATCAAACAACAAGCAACAATTCCCCGAACCATAACCGTTTCCTCCTCAAAGCATTTCGCTTAATTTCATCTTGTCGGGATGCTTCTCCCCTCCCGGTACCACATCCCCTATGAGCTTCAACATTACACCACAGGACAGCCTGTCGTGTCAATAGACCGAAATCCCCATGGAATTATTCAACAGGATGGGGTTGGCCCCCCGCTTCCTCTGGGTCTCCATTGAGGTTATCGGCCACTAGGAAAGGAAGTTTACAATCCAATCGTTTCGATTTCAAGTGTGAAATCAAACGCTGGAACTGAATGAGTCAAGCTTCCAATTGAGATGAAATCAACGCCCGTTTCCGCAATCGCGCGAACTGTTTCCAACCGGATTCCCCCGGATGCCTCCAACTCGGCTTTGCCAGAAAACATGCATACTGCTTGTATCATTTCTTCCAGCGTCATGTTATCGAGGAGGACCCGGTCCACTTCCTCCTCTAATAACTCAGTTAGCTGTTGGAGGTTGTCCACCTCTACTTCCACCGGCAAGCCAGGCAAGTTCTGCTGCTTGACCAGACGGAGTGCCTGAGCCGCTCCTCCCGCAAGGGCCACATGGTTGTCCTTGAGAAGCACCATCTCCTCCAGATTGGAGCGGTGGTTGGTCCCGCCCCCCATGCGGACCGCATATTTATCCCACCAACGCCAGAGGGGAGCTGTCTTGCGGGTATCGCAAATTTTTGCACGGGTTCCCTTCACCGCCTCGACATATTGGTGGGTGAGAGTTGCAATGCCAGAAAACCTTCCGATGAGGTTAAGCGCCACCCGTTCCGCTGAAAGGATCGATCGTGCTGGACCGGTGATCCGCGCTACTAACTGCCCGATGGAAAGTTTGGCTCCATCCGCGCATTCCAGGCCCACCTGGATTAAGGGATCAAAGATCCGGAAGGTTTCTACAAAGAGGGTGCCTCCGCACAGAATTCCCGCCTGTCTCGACAAGAGTTGGGCGGTGGCCCGAGTGGATTCGGGCACGGTCCAGAGGGTCGAGACATCTCTCCAGGCATGGTCTTCCTCCAGCGCTGCTTGAATGAGTGCACGGGTGGAGTCATCGATCATCGTTTCACCGGATAAGAAAGGATTGAGGTTGTATGGTTTTGTCATCATGGGCATACAAAAAGATAGAGGGGTTCCGGATGCGGATTCAAGACTGAAGGTCGACAGACCATGTGAGCTTGCTTAGAATGGTTCCATGCCAGCTTTGACTCTCTCCTCTGGGGAAGGAGTTCTTCTCTGGCTCAGGGACCGTGTTCTCCTTTCCCCAGGAATGCCCGTTGCGGACCTCCGTCAGGCCCTTCAATCCATTGGTATGGCTTGCGAGGCGAGATTTACCGATGAATTGGAGATGTGGGAGCTGGCTATGACTCCTCTTCACATTCTCCAACTTCCTCC
>CAZORO010000108.1:4964-12374 GCA_964581845.1 uncultured bacterium | reverse complement strand
CATCGAAGATGACCTTTTCACCCTGTTCATTCCAATAGAAGGCATGACCCGCGCGGAAGTCGACCGTGCAATTGTTCGAGACAAACAGGTCATCGAAGCCATGCCGGTTCGGTCCCGCTGGGATGGGACGATCCCTGTTGCCTCCATAAAGATGCCACTTCCCCACATACCCGGTCCGGTAACCCGCATCACGCAGGATCTCACCAAAGGATTTGCCTGGGCGATGGAGCAGCTGGATATCATTAGTAAAACAACCATTATAAAGGGTGTGCAGGCCGGTCATGAGCATCGAACGGTAAGGGGTGCAGATTGGACAGGAGGCGATGCAGTGATCGAAGCGGACCCCCTCGGAGGCGAAACGGTCCAGATGGGGAGTCAGGATCTGTTCATTCCCATAACAACCCAACATGTCGTAGGACTGCTGGTCCGAAAACACAAACAGCAGATTGGGACGCTTGGTGATAGACACTGAATCTTCCGCGTGCCCACTGTTGGATATCGGCGTCAGCAATCCCGCTGTGGCCAAGGCCGCTGAATCACGTAAAAAGTTCCTTCGTGGAATCACCTGATGGTGTGGTTTCATGGGTTTTCTCCGGAATTGGGCTGTCCTACTATGAAACGCGGCTTATGATGATTTGACAAGGCACTCCACATTCCGCGATGGTCCATCTTTCCCATTCGTGTCAACAGAGCAGGTTCCTCCTTATCCTTCTCTTGTGTGCCGGTATCGTGTTTATCTGGTTTGTTTATAAGGGTCATCAGGTTCAACCTCATCATCCACTTCAACATCACCTCTATATCTGGAACCGGAAATGGAATGCAGCGGTCAGTGATTCGATTCGCATTGCCCAGGAAAAGGCCAAAAGGTTTGTGATCCTGGCCGGCCAGATCGACAAGGTGGAAGGGAAACCTGTGGTCACGAGGATTCCTGTCAACTTCAATGCATTCCGTAGGGATGGTGTCGAGCTCGGCTTAGCCCTACGAGTCAGTTCCCTTCCCGGCTCCGCTACGCAGGTCCAGGCATTCCATCAAGCAGTCAGGACCATAGCGGAGGAACTCATCCAGGATACATCCCATGAGCATCTTTCTCTTTCAGAGATCCAAATCGATTATGACTGCCCTGAATCAGGGTTGGAGGACTATAGGAGGTGGATAGAAGAGCTCAGGTCAGCTATTGCTCCCGTGCCGTTGACGATTACAGCCTTACCCGCTTGGCTCAAACACAAGGAGTTCAAGGACCTTGCCGAGACCACCGATGGATTTGTGTTGCAGGTGCATTCGCTCAAAACCCCCAACACCATGCAGGAGGAGCTGACCCTGTGTGAACCGGAGGAGGTCAGCAGGTGGATACAACAAGCCGGCCGGATCGGAATACCATTCAGAGTGGCTTTACCAACATATGGATACACTATTGCCTTCAACCCACAAGGCCGATTTGCTGGCCTCTGGGCGGAGGGCCCTCAACCCGATTGGCCCTCTGGATATACCGTCCGTGAAGTCCACACCAGTCCCGCTCAAATCGTCCGTATTGTCAATCATCTCAAAGCTGAACCACTACAGAACCTGACCGGGATGATCTGGTTCCGGATGCCGATTGCTGGTGACAGAATGAATTGGAGCTGGGCAACACTAGCGGCGGTGATGGAGGGCCGAACTCCTAAGCCCAGGCTTGAGGCCAAAGGAATCCAGACCGAACCAGGATTAGTGGATATTGTGCTGACCAATGTAGGAGATGCAGACTCTTTGTCCCTCGTTGAGATTTCAGTGAATTGGGATTATCATCATTTGCTGGCGGTGGATAGTTTGGGAGGATATACCTGGAGCCAACCTCAATCCAACCAAGTCCTCTTCCGGAAAGAAAAAGAGAAACTTAGAACAGGAGAAGAACGCTCTATCGGTTGGCTACGGTTCGATGGAAGGACGGAGGTCTATATCGATGCGTATGTTGCGGAGTAGATTATTATTGGCTGTCATCATTCCATTATCTCTGGAGCAATCCAGCTGGCCTTGCGGTGCCGAATGGCTCCACCCGATTCTGGCCAATCCAGACTGCAAACTGCGGGCTTCACCAGAAGCTTTTTTCGACGAAGAGGTAGAACGGATCAGGAGGGAGCATGCAACTGGTGAACTCCCGCCAGTGACCCCATACAGATATGATAGATCCAAACTCGGCGGGGAGGAAACTGCAAGCCGGGATATCGAGGAAGTCAGCTGGGCCCTCTGGATCATCGAGCCACCTCTCCCAAACAGGCAGGAGCTCCTCAGCCAGTACGCCGGTATCCGCCGGAAACTCCAGGAATACATCGAGATGAAGGACCCCAATCAAGATCAGGATTCATTCCTGATTGAATCCAAGAAGAAAGACCTCACCCGCATGATGATCCCGGAGGACATCCCCAAGGAGTTCACCGAGTACCTGAGTGGGGCGATCGCTTACCATATCGGCGATGCCACACAAGCGCGTGTTCATTGGAGGGCGGTACTCGAATTGCCTGCAGAAAAGAGGCACTCCCGTACCTTATGGGCGGCATACATGCTGGGGCGTTCCCTTGTCAAAGAGGATCCCGCTCAGGCGGTAGACTGGTTCCACAAGGTACATGAATGGCATGAAACACTCCTTGACAGCTTGAATTTCTCCGCCGTGAGCACCGGTTGGGAGGCCAATGCCGAGCTCCAACGTGGAAACTACGCCCGTGCCATCGCTCTGTATATGACCCAGTATCTGGAAGGGAGAGACACACGGCTCTCACTCAAGTTTACGGCAAGAAATCTTGTCAGGTCTGGTAATCCAGAGGCTCTCAAAGAAGCTGCTGAAGATCCTCTCACGCAGGAGATTGTTACCGCCTACATCATCTCCCGGTGTTACGCCAGTCAGTATGAAGACGACTCGATTCATGCGAAACAATGGCTGGAAACCCTAGAGCAAATCAAACTCGATAGGATCCGTGGGATGGACCGTCTTGCCATGGCAGCCTATCAGTCGGGAGACATGACCACTTGTGGCCGTTGGCTAGAACTGGCGGATCCCGGTTCTCAGCTGACCCAATGGCTCCAAGCCAAGCTGCTCCTGCGTGCGGGCAAAATCGATCAGGCCCAAATCCTCCTCACCAAACTGGCACCCTCCCACCGTCCTGAAAGATTCTGGAAGGACTGGTGTTTTAGATGTTGGATAGCCACTTTCGATCTCCCCCTCGCCGACCGGCTTTGGGGTGAGTTGGGAATCACCTATGCCGGACAAGGACGGTTCACGGAAGCCTTGGATGCAATGCTACATGGCAACCAATGGCTGGATGCGGCCTATCTCGCGGAGCGTGTGGTTACCCTTGAGGAACTGCGTGGTTATGTGGACAAGGAATGGCCGGAAGCTAAGGATCTCCTCTCCACCAAGATCCGGTATCTCCTGGGGCGCCGTCTTGTCCGCAATGGAGTCTTATACCGTACCGGTGATTATCTTCCTGAGAAATTGAGGTACGCGCTTAATGACTATGCTGCCGCTCTGGAAACCGCCAAGGATACCAGAAAAGGGGCAGGCGTCCGCGCAAAAGCCTTTATGAAGGCCGCACGGATTGCACGTCATTATGGGCTCGAATTGATGAGCACTGAGCTGGAGCCGGATTGGTTCATCAGTGATGGGCAGGTTGAACACGATCCCTTGTCGAGAATCCGGGTAGGTGTCACCTCCATGGAAACCCTCTCCCACTGGGATGAAATAGATGAGGTCCGGGATACAGGACTGGATGCAGACAGTCTGCTGGATCCTTCCAAACGCGAAGAGGAAAAGCGGGTCCGTGCAAGCGCTCCCTATCCCAATCTACGCTTCCATTACCGCTATATCGCGGCTTCATTGGCCTGGGAAGCGGCCAAGCTCATGCCGGACAACGATGACGAAACCGCACGGGTACTCTGCGAGGCTGGATCCTGGCTCAAAATACGTGCACCTCATTTCGCGGATCGTTTCTATAAGGCTCTGGTGAGACGTTGTCCCAATACAGCATTGGGCAAGGCCGCCGATGAAAAGCGTTGGTTTCCCGAAATTACTGATTCAAATGACTGATCATCGCGATCTGTCCCCGGTGGTGGCTGTCATGCAAGATCATCATGGTGGCCCCCATTTGTAGGTTGGGTATACGTTCCTTGAGCCTTTCGGGAAAGCTCCCGCGTGGAGGACCGGTAAGCTCCTCATCTATCAATGATCTTATTGATTCAATGAAACACCGCATCGCACGTTCGTAAACGGCGGTGACCTCCTCCCAGCTGGGATAATCGGTAGGTGTGGTTGTGATGGGATCGCCTTGCATGAAAACAGGGGCGAATCTCTTGCGGAAGGCATCCTCAATCTGATTTGGAAGACCCATAATCCATCGGGCCCCAATCATATCACAAGAGCTAGCCAAGTGTCCGAGAAGCCACATGGGGTGCCCCTTCCCGGCCTTCAGCTGAAGGAAACGGTCTTGTTCCCTTACTTGGGATGCCTCCCGAAGTGTAAGTTGCAGGCTCCGTTCCAACGCGGAAACAAGGATCTCTATCTGAACCTGACTCATCAACAACCTCCCTCATTCTGTATCATTAGGCCACATTGGTTTATCTAGATGATATGAGACACAAGGAACTCTGAGAAGGTTCTGATCTGCACATGGATAACGTGGATCATCAATGAGGGGAGCTATTGGAGAAAAACCACTGAAACCCTAAGATCAATCCAGATGTCAGAGTGGATGTGTCCAATTAACTGAGACCATCGAGTTCGTTATCGGAATAAAGGAGCATCGGATGAACAAACATGTAAGGACATTCACTGGAGCTATGCTGGGACTCCTCATCGCCATGGGGTGTTCTAAAGAACCCCCGGTGGAGCAGGAGGTTTTCACGCCACCCACCCTGGCACCCCAAATGGCTGCAACAGCCATGCCGGATGCGGGACAGGTTGGATCCGGTCATCAGGAAGAATCCCAGGATAAACAACTTCAGCCATCTGATTCGCAAGATTCACTGGTGAAGGCAATCCCAGGTTTCCGTGCCACCCACGCGGTCGATAAGGGCGGCCATGGAGAGATACATTTCCTAATGCCGGAAGATTGGAAGGAGGGACGTCCCGCTTCTTCGTTGCGAATCTTCCAAGTCAATATTCCTCCAGCCGAGGGAGACAGCGCCGAGGGGGAGATCGCCTTTTTTGCTCCTATCGGTGGAAGTGTCGAGGATAACATCAATCGTTGGATTGGGCAGTTCAGCCAGCCTGATGGATCTGACTCAAAAACGAAGGCAACAGTTGAGGATATTCAAGGCGGTAATTTGAAGATCAAGTTGGTCAACCTAACCGGAACCATGCTCGCTTCCTCAATGCCGGGGATGGCCGCGCAACCGGAGAGAGTGGGCTGGATGATGCTGGGAGCGATCATCGAAACCCCCACTGGGCCCTGGTACATTAAAGCCACTGGTCCCGGGAAAACACTCACAGCAGCAAGAGAAAAATTCGTGACTCTCTGTAAAAGCGTCCAGATTGTGGATCGTGCTTCCGGATCCGGGGGAACTATGCCGCATCCATGAGGACTCGTTTCGATAGGAGCGCGGTATTCCGTACCTCTTCAAACATACCATTAAATTGAGACAGCTATGGGTTGGCGGTTTCCATCACTCTGGTCAAGCACAAGGTGTTTGGAAAGATAGGCCCCCTCCTGAGCGGGAGCTTTGCGAAGCGCGAATAGTTTGCAGTGATCACAACCAGGGACTTGACCTCGCTCCATCGCGCGCTGACGGAATTCCTGATTCCCTAGAGAGTCCCAGATCTCCTTGAAGGGGATTTTGAAAACATTCCCAAAGGATCCCTCGCTGACCACATTGGGACAGGGGTAACAGTTCCCATCCGAAGTCAAAAAGATCCAGGATTCCAATACCGCCGGGCACAAACCTCCATTGAGGGCCACTGTAGAAGTGGGAACCATAACCTCTCCTTCAGGCAAGTCATCGGGAATGATGGCGGGGATACCAACGCGAGCCACTGTCAAACGTAAATCCCTCATCAAACGGTTCCAACGGGCAGGGGTGTAGAAAAGACTCCAGGATTTCATCTCTTCCCTTTCAATCGTGAGGGGGAGAAAACTGACTGAGTCAGCCCCCAGCTGGCGTGCCAACGAGGGAAACATCGCGGCTTCACCGGCATTCCGGTCCATGATGGTGTAGTTGAGCGCCAGACTCATCCGCCCTGGAGTCCGGGACCTTTGCTCCTTCAGCATGATAAGGTTCTCCATGAGGACATCCCAGCCGCCACCACGGCGGATGTCTTCATATGTCTCGCGTGTAGCGGCATCCACCGAGACCGCCAACCAATTCAACCCTCGTTTCAGAAGATCCCGCGCCATCCCTCCCGTCAAAAGAATGCCATTAGTGGTCATCCCAATGCGCGCCACGCCCGCTCTCTTGGCTGCTGAAATTGTCTCGGGTAGCACTGGGGACATCAGGGGCTCTCCCACCGTGGATAGGTTGACAACATCCACATAGGGGAAGACTTCCTTCTCCAGAATCTGGACATCCCCTGCCTGGAAGGATGGAAGCTGAGGAGGATCTGAATAACGAAAACAGTGGATACAATGGAGTTGACAATCCGAGGTCAAATCCATTTGTAAGAGGATGTGCCGTTCTTTGCAGAACCATCCACGAAAGATGGGTGCGTACATGGATTCCTCGTTAGAACGTGAGTATATTATATCATTTCATCGAGAGAGTAACCACATTACCATGTCCATGCTGGTAGGATCACACTAGGAGGAGGTCATGGGATACCTAAAAACATTAGGCTTGTATGCACGCTCAAACCGGGTTGTCGGAGGTGGCCCTGATATCGAACAAGAACCAAGCTGGGGCGAGTTCCCTCTTTTTTTTGAGCATGGAAAGGGAAGCCGGATTTGGGATGCGGATGGCAATGAGTACATTGATTACTTGTTAGGCGGTGGCCCGCTCATTCTCGGCCACTGCTATCCTCCCATCATCGATGCTATCCGCACGCAATTGGAGAAGGGGATCATCTTCGGGGCGCAGTGCGAATTGGATATCCGTGTGGCGGAGAAGATCCATGAGTTGGTTCCTTGCGCGGATCTAGTCCGGATGGCTTCCACGGGATCCGAAGTGGTTCATGCCGCCCTCAGGCTGGCACGGGCGAAGACAGGACGCCCGAAGATCATCCGCTTCGAGGGCCATTACCATGGCTGGCTGGATAACATCGCCTGGGATGCTGGGGAGAATGATGGAGGGGCCACTAATCTCCATCCCATTGGCAAGGGGCAACAGCCCGAGGACTCAGCCAATTTGGTCGTGCTCCCCTGGAATGATCTTCAAAGGGTTGAAGATACATTCAAGCGCCTGGGAGACCGGATCGCGGGTGTCATTACCGAACCGGTTATGGCCTCCGCTGGGGTG
>CAZORO010000108.1:0-4954 GCA_964581845.1 uncultured bacterium | reverse complement strand
CGGGATCTCTGTGACAAGTGGGGGTCACCCCTGATCTTCGATGAAGTAGTGACCGGCTTCCGTTGGGCGTTGGGAGGGGCACAGGAGTACTATGGAGTCATCCCCGATATGGCCACTTTCTCGAAATGCCTTGGAGGAGGAGTCCCTGTCAGCGCATTGGCCGGAAGAAAGGAGTGGATGGCGGGGTGGCATGAGCTCGGCCTTGTTCTTGCGGGAACCTTCAACTGTAACCCACTGAGCATGGCGGGTACTCTGGCGGCATTGGAGGCCCTGAGCGAAGATCATGGAGAGAGACTGAAACACTGCCACCGAATGTCAGATGCCTTGGCCGGAAGTCTTCAAGAACTCACCCGCTCCTATTCTCTCCCTCTTGTGGTGCGGCCTTTCCCCGGTTGCTTCCATGTGGCCTTCATTCCAGATCCCACTGCGGAGATCATCGATGCCCGTTCGCTCCATCACATCGATTTCACACTTACCAAGCGGCTAAGTCTTGAGCTCCTGAAACGCGGCATACGGGTGGCCCCCTCCGGGGGTTGGGGAGTGACATGTGTCCATACTCAAGAAGACACACAGGAAACGTTGCGTGTCACCCAGGATGCTTTGGATGCGCTAATATAAAGCCGGGTCCCAGATGGATGCCGCGATGTAGCGTTCCTGATTGGGATCGTCGTTGAAGTAGTACACCGTGACCAACTTCCCATCGGGCCGCTGAACCATTTGGGGATATCCGAGGTCACGTCCGCCTCCATCAGCACGCAGGATGATTTCATCCCCCCAGGTCTTGCCGCCATCGGCGCTGATCCGCGCACGCATCCCAAAGGGAGCTTTACGAACTCCATAGGTGATACAAACCCGCCCATCCTTGAGGACCACCATGTCGGCAGGGTTCCCTTCCCCGGTATCCGGCGCGCCCTGGCTCAGAAACCGCCAGGACAGCCCATCGTCCTCCGAGAGATAGCAGCCGATCCAACGTTTCTCCCCTTGGTGAATCCGCACTGCGGTGAGCAGCTTCTTATCCGCTAAGCGCACCGTGGCGGGCATGATCGCGAATCCATCCTCGATCTCCGGCATGATCCAGGACCGGAATTTCCAGGACTTCCCCCCATCGGTGGTTCCTGCGCAGAAGGGACGGCCCTCCCTCTTATTGCTCTTCCCGGCAGTCAGGAAGATCAGGCAATCCTGGGGGCCATTGATGATGTAGTCAGTGCGCGCGGCGATGCCGAGGTTATCGATATCCAAACGGTAGGGGCCCGCCCAACGATGGCCCCGGTCGATCGAGGTGTAGAAACGCGATGGCCCCATATCAATATCGGTCATGCGCACCGTCATGGCGAAATCAGGGTGGGTGAAATCAATCCCCCCTGGACAAGCGGTCCATTCTTTAAGAGTCAGCCAGGATGGCTTGGTACCATGCAAGGAGGACCCTTCCGGGATCAGGTCTCCATGCACAGCTGGATCCTCAATATTCCAGGTCCCGCCCCCATCGAGACTACGAGCCAGGAGATGCTCCTCGGGCTTCTCCCGGTCGATGTGGTGGAACCGGCCCAGATTCTTGTAATAGCCACGGCTGAATCCCACCAGAATCTCATTCCCCCAGATCCAGATCCCATGGTTGGCGGGCCAGCCCCCGAACCGTCCAGATTCTTTGTACACAATGACATGGCGCATATCAGGAGACCTTTCCGTGGACCAGGATGGATTGAGCAAGAACGTGAGGAACGCGAGACAGGCTAGGATTCTCATTGGTCAAATTCCTCCCACGGCACAACGAGGCGCCGGATGACTCACTCCGGCGCCTCGTTGCTAAGTTATTCCTATCAGGCCGGGACCACACGGCGATGAGCGGCATCCCAGGTCATGTACTTCTTGAGCTTGTAGCTGGTGTTGGCCAGATCGACTGCCAGGACGCCATAAAAGCCGAGCTCCGGCGGGGTCTTGAGGATGCTGGGATCATTCGCGCGCATGGCGGCATGATGATTCTTGTGGTGAAGGGCTTGATCCTCGCCACCCGACTTGGTGTGGGTGTGCAGGACCTTGTCCTTCTCACCATCCTTCATCGAATAGACATTGAAGCCAGGCCCCTCGAAGACCAGGGCCGCCTCATAACCACGGATGCAATGCTCGATGCCACGGTTGTTCCCCATGGTGCCCAGGCAATAAACCGAGGGGCCACCGGGGTACTCCAGGGACATCTCAAAGGTGTCCGGCACCTCGCGTCCATCATTCCACTTATAGATACCGCCGATGCCGATACCACGGACTGGCTCCTTGAGGTCGCAAGCCTTGATGAGGCGGGTGATCCGGTGCACAAAGAGGTCAGTCGAGACACCACCTGAATAATCCCAGTAGCAACGCCAATCATGGTAACGGCGGGCATCCCAGGGACGTTTCCAGGCGGGCCCGAGCCACGCATCCCAATCAAGGTCAGCAGGCTTGGGATCACCGGTCTTGGCCTCGGTGCGCCAGGGGCCACGATCGGAGGGATAACGGCGGACATAATCGATCTGGGCCTGCATCACCTGGCCAAGCATGCCGCTCTTGATAACCTCGCGTGCAGCCTCATAGGTATCATCCGACATGCCTTGCACTCCAACCTGGACAATCGCTTTGGTCTCCTTAATGACATCCAGTACCCGCATGGCCTCAGTGGCATCATGGGTCATCGGCTTCTCGGTATAGACCGCCTTACCCGCGCGGCAAGCATCGATGATCATCTGGGCATGCCAATGCTCAGGAGTGGAAATGACTACCTTATCGACATTTTTATCGGCCAGCAGTTCACGGTAGTCATGGTACATCGCGGGTTTGGCGCCAAACTTGGATTCAACCATCCTGGCATAGTTCTCCATGCGCGATTGCCAGATATCGCACACGGCTGTGATGGTGCAGTTTTCCTCCTCCTTGATGGACTCCAAAGCCTGACCATGGCTATTGGCGATACCACCGGTGCCAATCACACCAATGTTGATGCGGCCATTCGCTCCAACCGCGCCCACACTGGGGGCATAACCCCAAGCAGCGGCCAACGCGGCCGCGCTGATCGCGGTTTGCTGAACAAATTCGCGGCGTGTTAATAAACGTGACTCAGACATCCTATTGCCTCCTCTCGTTACCGACAGCAAACGGAGATGGCCACCCGCTCATCCCCGGTTCACTTGCTCCAAACTCCCCCGGTTGAGTTGATTCTCCGCCAAGGAATAGCGTTCCACCCCTCCCGCCAGAATTCCTGACTCATCAGTCTCCACCAAAAGCGCATGGATCATCGGACTGCCCTTGGCAACCTCCAACCCCGTGGGTAGTGGAGTCAGGAACCTTCGCAACATCTGGTTGGTGTCACCACCGATGATCCCGTCATGCGGACCGGTCATCCCCACATCGGTAATCGCGGCTGTTCCCTTGGGAAGGATCCGTTCATCGGCGGTTTGCACATGAGTGTGAGTCCCAACCACCGCGGTCACACGGCCATCCAGATACCAGGCCAGAGCCTGCTTCTCCGAGGTCGCTTCGGCATGAACATCGACTAGGATCACCCCTCGTGGACAGCCTTTCAGGAAGGCGTCAATCGAGGTGAAGGGAGAATCGCTGGGCGGCATGAAAATCCGCCCCATGAGTTGAACGAGTGTCAAATGTTCGCCATTTGGCGAGGTCCATACCGCGCTGGCGGGTCCGGGTGAATCGGGGGGGTAGTTGAGAGGACGGATGATTCGTTCCTCGCCCTTTTGGAAAATCTCGAAGACTTCCTTGTTGTCGTAGCAATGATTGCCCGTGGTCATCAGGTCTACACCAGCGGAGAAGATCTCCTCGGCAACAGAGGGGGTCAGCCCCTTGCCTGAGGCCGCGTTCTCACCATTGGCGACACAGACATCCACACGCAATTCCTCTCGCAACCACTCCAGGTGGTGCTTAAGAATGCGCCGTCCCGGCTTACCGAAGATATCTCCAACAAAGAGGATTCTCACCTTTGAACCTCACTCATAACTGAGCGCCTCGACAGGTTGCATCTGGGCGGCCTTCCGCGCGGGATAGACACCCGCCAGAGTCGACGCCGTTATCGAGAAGAGCGCGATCACGGTCACATCCAGCCACCGCACCTCCACCGGAAGGACATCCAGGACATAGATGGCACCACCACCCGGGATGGGAATCTGGAGGAACGCCACTAGCCAACACAATCCTAAACCGAGGAGAACCCCCAAAAGAGTCCCCAGGACTCCCACCTGGAAACCATTCAGAATAAAGATCTTCATGATGGAAAGGCGGCGGGTTCCCATCGCCATGAGAGTTCCGATCTCACGGGTCTTCTCCAGTACCGTCATCACAAGAGTACTGGCGATGCCAAAAGCAGCTACCAGAACCACCAGCGTGAGGATGGCTCCCATCACCACCTTTTCAATCTGAACCGCTCTCACAATGGTTTGATTGAGCATCATCCAGGTGAAACCCAGGAACTTGCTGCCGTAGTTCTTCTCGGCGAATTGGATCAATTCCATGGTCAGCGAGTAAGTATTCTTGACCCTGGGATCATGAAGCCGGACCTCAAGACACTCAACAGCATCCGCTCCCGATGGCATCCCTTTCAAAACACGAGCGGTATCCAACGAGATAAGGGCTGAGTGCAAATCAATGTCGTAGAACCCCGTCTTGAAGATCCCTTTAACCTCCGCCTCGACAAAGAAGAATTGCATTCCGGAGGGACCACGATCGATACGGGGAGCAACCAATTTCAACTTCTTCCCGAGAATATTCTTCTCAGCGAAGTCTTCAAAGCCGGGATCTCTCTCGGACCAGTTACGTCCCAGCACACCCATGAAAAGGTATTTCGCCAACTCAATCCCAAGAAAAACACCTGGTGTTTCGGACTTGATGGCAAAGGGATCGACCAGTGAAGTCTGGGTGACCGCTGCGAGGTTGGGTTGAGAGGCCAGCGAAGACCAATCCCCCACTAGTTTTCCTT
>CAZORO010000107.1:11519-12387 GCA_964581845.1 uncultured bacterium | reverse complement strand
CCGATGAGATACCACAGGAGACCTGCCGCGCTTTTGGTTTAGAGCTCTCGGAAGCGTTACGGGAATACCTTGAACGGCGTTACTCATTTCCAGCGCTGGAAATGACCACCTGGGAGATCCGTGAACATCTACCCGGCATCACCTCCCGGCTCCAGCCCTTCAGGCGGCCCAAAGGTCCGGATATGTGTGGTCCAGTTCTTGAGGTCCTGGATAGTACGGACCTCTTGAAATTCGCCAAAGCAGTTCTACCCAAAACAATGCTATCCCATTTGGTGGATACCTCGATCGCGGTTGTCGAGGCCACAAAACGTGTTGAGTTCATCCATTCCGGCCAGGATGAGCAAGAAAATGGGCAGGAAGAACCCCGGAGGGAAGTCGCATGAGATTCGCGGATCCTCTCATCCTGCTCCTGTTGCTCCTCTTGCCTCTTCTTCTCTGGTACCGTGAGTGGGTCCGGAAAAGACGGCGTGGAGCTCTCCGCTTTTCTGATCTAGGGAGACTCCGCAAGATCCGCCCTTCGGCCTCGGTCAAACTACGCCACTCGGTGACCGCTCTGCGACTTTTGGCTTTGGCTCTTTTGATTATCGCGGCGGCACGTCCCCAGACCTCTGAACAGATTCTTCAAACCAACTACGCCGAGGGAGTCGATATTCTGATTGCTTTGGACTGTTCAGGAAGTATGCAGGCTATGGATCTGGACTTGAAAAAGAGGAATCGTCTTGATGTCGCCAAAGAATTGACCGCCGATTTCATCAAAAAACGTACCAGCGACCGGATTGGGCTGGTGGTGTTTTCGGGGGATGCCTACACCCAGTGTCCGATGACTCTGGATCATGATGTCCTTCTGGAAATCCTCAAGGGTGTCTCT
>CAZORO010000107.1:4299-11509 GCA_964581845.1 uncultured bacterium | reverse complement strand
CTTACCATGGGGGGAACCATTCCCGATGGGACTGCTATCGGGCTGGCAACCGCGCGCTGCTTGAAAAGGCTAGAAAACTCCCAGGCCAAAAGCCGTGTGATTGTCTTGCTTACAGATGGAATGAATAACGCGGGCGAAATTGACCCGTTGCAAGCAGCGAATATTGCTAAAATACAGGGGGTGAAGATCTATGCGATTGGGACAGGTTCCCGCTCGGGTTCAGCTCCAGTATGGGTTGAGCATCCCTTCTTGGGAGGTGGATGGCAAAATGTGGCCGTGGACCTCGATGAGAAATCGCTTACCGAAATGGCCGATGTGACTAAGGGGAAGTATTTTCGTGCCGGCAACAAGAGTGAGCTTAAGGGAATCTTTGATGAGATCGACCAACTGGAGCGGACCCAGTTCGAGGATCTGGGAGAACACCGTTACCGGGAACTTTTCGGAATCTTTGCTGGTCTCGCGGTATTGAGTCTCCTCTTGGAGCTTCTACTCGGACATACCATATACAGGGTACTGCCATGAGATTCGGATCGCCCAATCTCGTCATTCTCCTCCTACTCATCCCCTTTCTGGTGGTGTTTCTCCGCGCGCGGTGGAAAGCACGCCTTGACGCACTCAACATTTTCGGGAATCCAGTCCTGGTGGAAAAACTGATTAGTGGCATCGACCGTGGACGTCAGATAGGAAAACAAGTGTTGATTGTAGTAGGCATTCTGTTTCTACTCATCTCTTTGACACGTCCACAATTCGGAATCCGTACCCGTGAACTCCACCGTACCGGCCAGGACATCATTATCGCATTGGACCTTTCCGAGAGCATGCTGGCCGAGGACTTTCAGCCGAACCGTTTGAGCAAGGCCAAGCAAGAGATCAAGAGTTTCATGCGCCTTCTCGAGGGAGACCGTATCGGTTTGGTCGCATTCGCGGGAGAAGCCCAGGTCCTCTGCCCGCTCACCCTAGATTACGGCGCCGTGGCGTTATTCTTGGATGAGGTGGATACCAAGTGGCTGCCATCTCCTGGGACCAACCTTTCCGAAGCGGTCGATGTTGCCGCACGGTGTTTTGTGGAGCAGGAACAGAAATACAAGAACCTAATCCTGATCACCGACGGAGAAGGGCATGAAGGCGATCCCATCGCGGTTGCGGAGAATGTGGCCAAGCAAGGAGTCACCATCTATGCCATTGGGATTGGTAAGCCGGAGGGAGTCCCCATTCCAGTAGTGGATGCGGATGGGCGGAAGGTCTACAAGAAAGACAGTAAAGGAGAGGTAGTCACCACCAAGCTGGACATGGACACTCTCCAGAAGATTGCCGCCAAGACAGGTGGACGCTGGCATCAAGCGACAGGGGGTCAACTCGAACTCACGGATATTTATGATGAGATCCGTGAGCAGGAGGACAAGGATCTGGAATCGAATGTGACCACTGTCTATGAAGACCGTTTCCAGATTCCGCTGGCCATTGGATTAGTCTTGTTGATGGTGGAGCCTTGCCTTTCCGACCGCAAGAAGCGCCGTAATGGAAAAGCCACGGATGAGGGGGGTGAACTGGCATTATGAGTGATACTAGGTATCCTGTTCTCTTTCCACTCATCCATTGGGGTCTCGGCCTGGCATTGATGAGCTTGCTTGTGGGATCCTCCCAGTCCAATCCCTTCCTACGGGACATCGCCAAACCCGGGAATGAGGCGTATCAAGCCAAGGATTACTCTCGAGCTGCGCAGGAATATCTCAAAGCTCAGGATCTGGAACCTCTTTCCGCTGAACTCCGGTACAACCTGGGTTCGGCGTATTACCGTCAGGAAGAATTTGAAAAGGCCATCGAGGAGTTCACCGAGGCGGCGCGTGCCGATGACCCGAAGACAGCCGCCTCCGCCTATTACAACTTGGGAAACGCCAAGTACAAGGGCGCCAAACGGACCTTCGAGGCGGGGATGGTTGCCGGGGCCACCCAAACCCAGTCCCAAGAGGGGGATCCTGTTCAGGTTTATGTTAAGAAGCTCGAGGAATGTATCCAAGACTACCAAGAGACTCTCAAGCGCACACCGGATGACGTTGACGCCAAGTACAACATCGAAATGATCCGCCGTGAGATCAAGAACCTCATGCGGCGTCAACCTCAAAACAACCAGCAGCAGAATCAACAACAGAACCAGGACCAAAAAAGCCAGGATCAACAGCAGCAGCAACAAGATCAGAAAGAAAAAGAACAGCAGCAGGACCAGCAGCAACAGAATCAACAAGGAGAGCAGGGAACACCGACTCCCCAACCGATGGCTGAGATGCCAACTCCCAGCCCAACCGGTGGGGAAGGTGAGGGCAAGTCTCAGGAACAGCAGCAACCTACCGCAGAGCCCACTCAGATGCTCTCCATCAGCGAAGAGATGGCACGGAACCTTTTGGATAACCTTCCAGAGCAGCGTCCGAGAGTCCGTCCAAGACAACGTCACAAATCGGAGAAGGACTGGTGATGGATATCCAGTCTGGCCTCCCTTCCAGCAGCCATGTGGTTCCAGACCGCGTTGGATTAGCCATGGATTCCCGTCTTCGAGGGAATGACGAAGAGGGAATTTTTCACGGTTTTACATCATTCCCGCGAAAGCCGAAAGCCACGAGAACCGTATTCGATTCTGGAGGAGTATGGAAACTATTGGTTGTGTCGATGGGGTTGACGGTATTATTTGTAGTCAGCCCAGCCATTGCGAAAGTCCTTTCGGTGAATGTGCTGGTTCCCCAAAGTGTCCTTGTGAATGACCCTTTCGAAGTAGAAATACATGTCACAGTCGATGTGGGTGTTCCTCCCGAACCTGAACTCCCCACCATCGCTGGAATGACCTTAGTTCTGAACACATATAAACAACGTTCCATCATGACTCCTGGAAAGGCGACCAAGGTTTTCGCTTACACTGGGCGTGTCACTCGCAAAGGGATCTTTGAGGTAGCGGGGATCAAGGCGGGGGGTGTCTCCGCTACACCGGTGCGTCTTAAAGCTGTGGAGGCCAGCGATGTCGCCAATGTTGCTCCTGATAAGAAACGGCCCCCCGTGTTTATCGAGGCTGTAGTGGATAAGACTGAAGTCTGGCAGGGTGCTCAAATCACATACGACCTTTATGTATACCAGAGTAACCTCAAACTTATCGCACCCAGCGCCAACCTGGAGGATGTGCTGCAACCTCTCGGGGCACGCAGAGTGGATCCGCAGTTCCTGTCAAAATCAAGTCAGATCGTAACTCTGGATGGGAACCGGTATGAACGCAATCTGGGGGCACGGTATGTCATCTACCCCCTCGAGCCGGGTGAACTTACGATTCCCTCGGTGCGTCTCCGGGCACAAGTCCAACCAACCCGCCGTCAGGGATCGGGTGATCTTTTCGAACAGTTTTTCTCATTCGCCCAAGGCCAGGATGTTGAGCGGGTCTGTGGAGGTCCAGTGGTCTCTCAACCCATCAAAGTGACTGTCCAACCTCTGCCCGAGGTGGGACGTCCGGCCAATTTTTCCGGCGCGGTCGGACAGAACTTTACGCTTACCGCGGACCTGAGCAAGCGTCAAGTCTCCGTGGGAGAAACCTTCAACCTGAAACTCACCATAAAAGGCAGCGGGAACATGGACTCGGTCAAGCAGCCCGATCTTAAGTTTCCTCAATGGATCGAGGTCTTTGAGTCCGACAGGAAGGATAATGCCTTTTACCGCGATGACCGTTTTTTCGGTGAGGTGACCTATGACTTTGTTTTAATTGCGCGTAAGGAGGGGAAGATCATTCTTGATCCAGTTGAGTTCTCCTACTTCAGCTCCGGGGATGGCCGGTATGTCACCTTGAAGCAGGGGCCTTTCAGCCTGGATGTGAAGCCCGATGAGGGCCAGGCGATGACTTACCTTCAAGGAAAGCGCAAGCGGATCCGTGTAACCGGCGAGGATTTCCGTCACATCCGGACTGTGGGTGTCCGCTTGAGGGATGAGGCGGAGCCGGCTTACCAATCCGCAGCCTTTTGGACAGTTTGTACAGGTCCCTGGATCGCGCTGTTGGGAGTCGTGGCCAAACGCCGGCGTGAGGATTACCTCGCTCACAATCCGCATGTCTCCCAGAAAATCCGCGCCAAAGGAAGTGTCAAGACTCGCCTTTCACATGCGGAAAAGTTAATCGCTTCCGGCGGCGGCGAATTCTATGCAGAACTGGAAAGCGCGATCCATGAACTCCTCTCAGCTCAGCTGGGCGCCGCAACGCGCGGGATGACCCGTGACCAATTGCTGCAAGCGCACACTGGCCGGATGGGGAAAAAGGAGGCTCCCATAACGCCGGATCTTCTCAACCGTCTGGCGGACACGCTCGATGAGATGGATCAACTGCGTTTCGCTCCCGGCACCGACAATGCCGAACGGCGAGGCAGGCTGCTTGAGCGAGTAAGGACCTTGCTGTTGGAAGTTCGGAGAATCACGTGAGAGGAATACGGCTCGTTCTCCTGCTTCTGGTGCTTGCTGGGTGTTGCGTTATGTCCATGGCGGATTCTCCCGCGCCCGTTGCGGATGCAATTACCAATGAAGTAACCGATGATGTGTTCATCATCGAGGATAATCACGCGCAGGATCAGTTGGATACCGGACAGGCCAAACCCACCATTCCTCCAACTCCCGCTAAGGCAACCGACTCGGTGGAAGTAGATGTTACGGGAAAAGGCAATACACAGATCTTCCGTTTGGGCAATGAAGCTTACGAGAAGGACCAGTTCGAGGAGGCGATCGCCTACTACCACGCCGTGGTGGAGCATGGGGTAAATAATGGAGACCTGTTCTTTAACTTGGCCAATGCCTATTTCCGTACCGGCGACTTTGGGCATGCGATCCTTTTTTTTAAGAAAGCACTGAAGCTGCGTCCACGCGACCTGGATATCGCCCACAACCTGGATTACGCGCGAACCTTCCTGATTGACAAGGAAATCAACTCCGGCCGCCTTCCCGGTTCACTCGAAACCCTACTCATCATGCACCGCAAAACCACCTTAAATGAAACCCTGTGGTTGCTGGCCTTTTTGAGCGTCTGTTTCGCGGTCATGTTACTGATGAAAGCACTCAAAATGAAATTCACGGACAAGGTTTTGTTCGGTTATTTGCGCGGAGTCGTGTTTGTCCTGCTCTTTCTTCAAGTGATTTCGACTGGCTTTAAAATCTGGGTGGAGGAACCCCAACGCGAGGGAGTCATCCTCACGGATTCCGTGAATGCCACCGCCGCCCCCAACTCAGACCAACAGTTGCTTGAATTGAACTCTGGCACTTGTGTTCAGATCCTCGATATCCGTAATGGTTATGCCCATATCCGTCTTCCCAATGGAGTTCCAGCCTTCATTCATGAGGAGGATATTGGGGAGGTCTGAATCACAGCTGGGTTGAATCACACGTGGTTTGAATCACGGAAGCCATGGAGTGAACGGAAGAATCGGAAGGGACCGATCCTCGCCGAGGATGGATTCCTTACCGGGGACTCTTATCCAGCGTATTCAGCCTCCGATAACTCCTTCCGAAGATTCCGAACCTTCCGTTACCTCCGTGATTCAAAAGTAACCCCCAGAATCTTTACCGGTAAAGAGTTAGTGTATCTCCTTAGTTCGTCTCTATTCAACGCTCCTTGTTGTCACTTCCCCCTTGCTTCTTCACCGTGATCCCTCACAATGCAACACAGGATCAGGGGAGACCACCACAACAAGGAGGAAGATGTGTTTGAAGAACAGAACCAAAGGGCTTCCGCTCTCTTATCCCGGGTGACCGAACTCGGAGGCCGGCTTTGACGTGGCTGGCAAGGTGACCAGGCTGGCTGAACTCGAGCCCGAACTCGAAAAGCCGGATGTCTGGAATAACCCCGCTAAAGCTCAGGAACTCGGCCGTTCCATCAAGCGTCTGCGGGATGAGATTTCCCGTCAGCGGAACCTGGAGCACCGTGTGAATGACCTGTTGGCTCTCATCGAGATGTCGGAGGAGGAACAAGCCGAGTCTGAGGGTCCGGAGATCGAGCGTGACCTCGATGAAATCATTGGTTTGGTTGACAACTACGAACTCGAATTAACCCTCTCCGGCGATCATGATGACTGCAATTGCTATTTGACCATCCACCCCGGCGCGGGTGGTACCGAATCCTGCGACTGGGCTGAGATGCTCTTACGCATGTACAACCGCTACTTTGAAGTCAAGGGTTATGGGGTCGAAGTCATTGACCTCCAACCCGGCGATGAGGCAGGAATCAAGAACGCCACGCTATGGGTCAAGGGCGAGTATGCCTTCGGACGGCTCAAAGCGGAGCATGGGATTCACCGTCTGGTACGTATCTCTCCGTTTGATTCCCAAAGCCGGCGTCACACTTCTTTCACGTCTGTCTCGGTGGTTCCCGAAATAGATGATGAGGTTGAAGTCGATATCGATGAGAAGGAGCTACGGATCGACACCTACCGTTCCAGTGGGGCGGGCGGCCAACATGTCAACAAGACTGATTCGGCGGTCCGCATCACCCACCTTCCCACCGGCATCGTGGTGTGTTGCCAGAATGAACGTTCCCAGATCAAGAATCGCGCGACCGCGATGAAGGTGTTGCGTTCACGCCTTTATGAGCTCCGTCTCAAAGAGCAAGAGGAACGCCTCGCAGCCGCCAGCCAAGAGAAAAAAGACATCGCCTGGGGCCACCAGATCCGTTCCTATGTCTTCCATCCTTACAATATGGTCAAGGACCTGCGTTCCGGCTATGAAACCAGCAATGTCAACGGAGTGATGGACGGGAACCTGGATCCTTTCATTGATTCTTATTTACGCTGGAGGTTGTCTAGAGCCTAGAAGTAAGAGGCATCCTCTCACGTCCTGATCTTATAATATCCCCCTGTTCATATAACATCTTCTGCCATAATCTCCTCATCTATTGAGGAATTCATTAGACAATGGCCGTGATCCGGTATCCCTTACTCACTGACACACTCCTCCAGGACTTGCCATGGAGGGGCTGTGTTATCTGCATTATGGCTGTTCTCGGGTCCTCTTTCTCAGCCTACAGTGAATCCCCTGTTAATCTCAATTTCTGGGCTGTTTCAGGTTCCTACCAGGATGTGGAAATGTTCAACCGGTTGGCACGGGACTTCGAAGCCAAAACCGGGATCCATGTCAAGGTGACCCCGCTGCAAATGATCGAATCGAGAGCCTTGCCCGCCCGGCCTCCCGTCTCGTCCGCAAAAATGGTCTT
>CAZORO010000107.1:0-4289 GCA_964581845.1 uncultured bacterium | reverse complement strand
GGGGAATTTCGAGACCAAGTATCTGACCGCCATGGCGGCAGGTGTCCCGCCTGATGTGGGTGTCACTAACCTGGGTGGGCCGGTGGATTATGGCCGCGTGGGTGGAGTGGTCGACCTGACCGCTGCTTTCCCGGAGGAAATGGCCCAATTCAAGGAGGAGTTCTTTCCCAACCTCCTGGATGGCTTTACCTTTAAAGGGCACTTGTTTGGATTGCCCGCAAGTGTGACCACTCTCAGCCTCTTCTACAGGACCGATATCTTCGCACGTTTGGAAATCAAACCTCCCACCACCTGGTCGGAGCTCGATGAAGCCATCCGAAAACTCGAAGCCGCTGGGTACCGCTATGGTTTCGGGTGGACACGCGGCGATAGCTGGTCGCTCGACCTCTACACACGGCCCTTTGGCATCCCCTCAATCGGATACACCGAAACAGGCAAACCAATCGCCAACTGGAAAAATCCGGTCTATGAGAGGATTGTACAGCGCGCGATCAAGCTCTGGTACCTCCATGACCTGGGCGACCGCGCCCTTCAGGGATCCCGTTTCATCGCCCTTTTCAAGCTGGACAACCCTGGCGATGCGCTCCCGCTGATCATCGATCTTTCCTTCATCTACAACGCTTTCCCGTTCCTGGCTCCTGAAATCAATGGCAAGTGGGATATCCTGCCATGGCCCAAGGCGGATGATGGTGAGGAGTTCAATATTGTCGGCGGCACCGCCTATGTCATCTTCCGCAAATCCCCGCACCAGAAAGAGGCGCTTGAGTGGCTCAAGTTCTTGAACAGTCTCGAGGCTCAACGTGAGATGGTGCTCGACAATATCAACCGCGGCGAGGATTCGATCTTTCTGGTTTCTCCCATCCGTGCCATGTGGGTACCCGGGAATGATTCCTTCTGGAATCGTCCCGAACTCGAGAGCAGCCGCCGGATCCATGAGGTCATGGCTCAGGTTGTGGATACCTTCCACCTCAGTTTTCCAGTCCTTGGCGGACCGGAGGCGGGACGTATCCTTGATCAAGCGCTGGATCGCATGGGAACCGCCACTCTGGATGGTTTGACCTCTATTGCTTCTCAAAAGCGAATGAGCCGTTGGGAAGTCATCCAAGCTTTCGCGCGTGGTGAATATGCCGATGAATATGCGCAGTTGAAAGACCTTACTGACAAAGCGGTCAGCCGTGAACTCGCGGCGGTGGCCGACAAAGGACAATCCATTCTGGAACGGGAAGCCCGCACCTACGAGGAACGTTATGGCGGCATCCTCGATCAGCTCGCTGAGATCGAGAGCCAGTGGGATTTCCTCATGATCATGGAGATCGGCGCGGTGGTCTTTTTGTGTGGATTACTGCTGATGGTTCTCCTATTTCCCGGTCCACGAAAGACCTTTGTCTCCTATCTCTTCATTGCCCCCCCGGTTGTCTCCACCGTCATTTTCCTCGTGGTTCCCGCCGCTGTCGCGCTCTATCTCTCCTTCACCGATTACATGCCCGTTCTGCCATTGGCAACCGCCAAGTGGGTGGGGTTAAAACATTACGTGGATGTCCTGCTGCCCAGTGGGCCGGTTTATGACAGCCTTGGGAAGACCCTCTTTTATGCAGTAGGGATGCTCCCCATTCAGATCGTGCTTTCCATGATTTTGGCTACCCTTCTCAACAACCCGGTCAGGGGGCAACGTTATTGGCGCTTCCTGTATTTCTCGCCGATGGTCACCAGCGTGGTCTCGGTCTCGCTGATCTTTGTCGCCCTCTTCCAGGGCGCACGTTATGGCTGGGTGAATGCCGCCCTGATGAAGCTGGGAATCCTCGATGACATCGTGATCTTTCTGGACAACGAACGGACCTTCCTCTCCTGTGTGGTAGTCCTCGCCATTTGGCAAGGGCTAGCATTCAACATCATCATCTTCCTGGCGGGTCTCCAGCAGATTCCAGATCAACTTTATGAAGCCGCCGAGGTGGATGGGGCTGGTTGGCTCCAAAGGTTTTTCAACATCACCCTTCCTGGGCTTCAGCCGCAGGTCTTCTTCACCCTCATCGTGGGTGGGATTTGGTCTTTCCAGGTCTTCGAGCCCATCTACATGCTTGGAGGGGGTGCGGGAGAAGCGGGCACCAAGTTCGGCCCGAACAATGCAGGCCTTACACTGGTGCCACTCATCTACCAGGCTGGTTTCGAGGACTTCCACATGGGCAAGGCCTCCGCGATCGCCTACATCATGTTCGCTCTCATCCTCCTGCTCACCCTACTTCAGGTGAAAATGCTCCGGAGGGGGAGTACCGGAACATGAAAACCAAAGGCTTAGGACTTTTCATTATCTATCTTGCCCTCTTTCTCTTCGCGGTGGTAATGGTCTTGCCCTTTTACTACATGGTGGTGACCTCGCTTAAGCCAATCAATGAGATCACACGCATTCCCATCAGTCTGGGAATCAAGCAGCCTGAACTGACCTCATTCCGTGTGTTGATGGATGAGTCCATGTTTCTCCGCGCGGTTTGGAACAGCCTGGTGATCGCCACCGCGCTGACTCTCGGCAATATGTTCCTCTGTCCCCTGGCGGGGTATGCCTTCGCCAAGCACCGTTTCGCAGGGAGAGATGTGATCTTCACCGCGCTCCTGGCCACCATGATGATTCCAGGGAGCGTGCTCTTGGTCCCGGGCTTCCTGCTCTTCCGGGATCTGGGCTGGTTGAATTCCTGGCTGCCGCTCATCATCCCTGGTTTAGTGGGGATTTTCGGAGTTTTCCTGTCACGTCAGTTCATCACAGGGATTCCCGATGATTTGGTGGATGCCGCGAGGATCGATGGCTGCACGGAGATCCGCATCTATTCCACCGTCATTCTCCCGCTCTCGAAATCCCTTCTGGCAACCCTTGCGATCTTCACCTTCCTGGGGTCTTGGAACAGTTTCATCTCACCGCTGATCTTCCTGCTGGATGAGGATAAGTTTACTCTCCCGCTGGTGATTTCCCTCCTGCAGGGACGGTTCCGGGGAAAAGAGAATGTGCAGATGGCCGGCGCGGTGCTTTCGATCCTGCCCGTGCTGATGGTGTTCTTCTTCTTTCAAAGGCAGATTGTGGCCAGTCTGGCCAATACTGGATTGAAGGAATAATAAACAACCTAATATGGTTTTATTGGAGGAAATAAAGGATGAGTTACGTACTGAATGGCAACCAGCCCCTACTCAAGCGTTATGAAGGAAACCCTATTATCCCGCGCAATGCCATTCCCTGTTCAAATAGCATTTTTAACAGCGCGGTGGTTCCCTTTGGGAAGGAGTACCGTGGCGTCTTTCGTGTTGATAATCAATGCCGTGATATGACCCTCCATGCTGGCAAGAGCAAGGATGGCATCCATTGGGAGATCGAACATGAGCAGATCAAATGGCAGTGCACCGATTCGGACATCGCACGCTTTGAGTATGGATATGACCCGCGTATCACCCCCCTGGAGGGGAAGTATTATGTCACCTGGTGCCATGGTTACCATGGTCCCTGTATCGGGATGGGGGTGACCGAAGACTTCACACGCTTCGATCTTTTGGAGATCGCTCTTCCGCCGTTTAACCGCAACGCGGTTTTGTTCCCGCGGAAGATTCATGGCGAGTATGTGATGTTTCACCGTCCCAGCGACAACGGCCACACCCCCTTCGGAGATATCTTCCTGGCTCGCTCCAAGGACCTGATCTATTGGGGCAAGCATCGTTTTGTGATGGGCGCACGCGATGGCTGGCAGTCCACCAAGATCGGCGCGGGACCGGTACCCATCGAAACCTCCGACGGCTGGGTGTTGATCTACCATGGCGTGCTAACCTCCTGCAACGGTTTCATTTACAGCACCGGCGCGGCCATCCTCGATCTCGACCAGCCCTGGAAAGTCATCCACCGGACACGCCGTTATATCCTCGCACCGACCGAGATCTATGAGTCCTGTGGTGATACCCCCAATGTGGTTTTCCCATGTGCCACCATCCATGACAAAGCCACCGACGAACTGCGTGTCTATTACGGCGCTGCCGACACTCACACCTGTCTGGCCACCTGCAAACTGGCCGACTTGATCGAGTTCATCAAGGAGAACCGGTATCAGGATTGAAATTGCGAGGCTGGCTCCCTTTTTACCATGCAGGGAGGAGATCCTTTCTTCTTAATGAGCCGTAACTCTCTGAATAGCCACAGCTTGGATACTACGTACCCCCCCCATAGCATTGTACCACTATTTCTATCACTTCTTTGTTGACATTCAGGGATGGTTCATCTACATTTCCATCGTAGTATATATCTTGTTTCTCTGATCCTGGGA